>JAIOJV010000091.1 GCA_019911805.1 Gammaproteobacteria bacterium | reverse complement strand
ACCCCCAGCCTTACCGTTCAATCGTATACAAAATATCCCCCCCCGTAGCGGTGCCGGTCTCGGTCTGCACGCTGAAGCGGCGGCTGAGTTGATAGCGCAGCTGCAGCCGGTTGACGGCGTCGATCAGACCCACGCTGTAGTTGATGTACAGGCGCGGTGACAGGTATTTGCCGACGGTGAGGGCGGCGCTGTCGAGGTCGTTGCCGCCGCCGACCGACACCTCGTCGAGGCCGAAGCTGCTGCCGATGGTCTGGGCCAGCAGGTTGCCGCCCTTCAACCCCAGCGAGGTGGCGGCCTGCATCAGCAGCTGGCCCTCGCTGCCGGAGGCGCCCTCGATCGGCCGGCCGAGCAGCAGATAGGACAGCTGATCGGCCTGCGGCAGGGTCGGCTGCGAATACAGTTCGACCTGCGGATCGCGCAGTTCGCCGAACACCTTCACGCCGGCGAGCACATCGCCGGTGCGGCGCACGGCGCGCACGTCCAAACCGGGATCATCGATGGGGCCGTCGCGGAACAGCACCCGCCCGGTCTCGATCTTCAGCTCCTGACCGTAGGCGCTGTAGACGCCATCGAGCACCTGCAGCTCACCACGCCCGCGGGTCACGCGCCCGGGTTCGTCGATCACCTCCAGCGTGCCAGTGAAGCGCCCCTTCAGCCCGAAGCCGTCGAACTGCACCCGGTCGCCGAGGGTGACCGTCATGCGCGTGGTCACCTCCCAGCGCGGAGACGGTGGCGCCGCCTCCTGCCCGACCAGCACCACGTCCCTGGAGGACGTCTGTGCACCGCTCAGGTCACGCGGTTCGAGGCGCGCCTCGGGGATATGGACGCTGCCGTCGACGGTCACGGCCCGCCCGCGCACCGCGAGGGTCACAGCGGGCGTGACCAGCACCCGTGCCTCGGGCAGATTCACGGCCTCGAAGGCCTCACCGGTCAGTCGCAGCCGGCCCTCCAGGTCGGTGCGCCCCAGTCCACTCAGACGTCCCTCGACGGCCACCGTGCCCGGCCCGGAACGCGCGTCGCCCTCGAGCTGCAGCGTAGCGGCCGCCGGATCGCCCGTGAGCGCGAGCTGCAGGTCTTCGAGTTGGACGCCGGCCGGGCCGATGTAGGCCCGACCTTCGCGCAGACGCAGCCCGCCCTGCAGGGTCAGGTCGGCAGGCGTCCCGCCGAGCCGGGCATCGATTGCGATCACGCCGGACAGTTGATCGATGTTCTCCAGCAGGCCGTCGGCCAGACTCAGGTCGCGGATCTCGCCCGTCAGCTGCCCCTCCAGAGGCTGCGCGGCGAGATCCGCACCCGGCCGGTAGCCCGGCAGCGCGGCGTCGAGTACGACCTGATCCGCACCGCTCAGGCGCACGACGGCGCGCGCCTGAGCACCCTGCGCAGTCAGGCGCGCATCGAGGTCCGCACCACCGAAGGCCGTATCCTCGCGGCCGGTCGCGGCGAGCCAGTGCAGAGTGCCGGCGGACAACCGACCCGTGGCGCTGACCGTCAGCGTCCCCTCACCCGAATCCCGAATCCCGATTTTTTGGCGTGCCTCGAGTTCCATTCCCAGGCGCACACCGTCGAGTCGCACCTCCGGCGGCAGCCAGGCAGCCACCGCGCCGTCCACCGGCCAGTCGGACAGGCGCGCCCGCAGGGTACGGTCGGCGGCGCTCTGCTCGAGATCCACGCACAGGCGCGCCCGGTCCTGCGTCCAGCACAGGTCATGTACGGCACCGGCGTGCGCACCCAGCCGCAGCGGCACCGTGCCGGCCAGCGTCCAGGCGCCGACCTCCGGCAGGCGCCAGTCGGCGCGCTGCAGGCGGCCATCCCAGACCGTGCCATCCCAGCCGCCGTGCGCCAGCAACGTCAGTGCATGCGTCGGCCCCTGGGCATCGAGATTCAGGCTGTGGCGCTGCAGGCTGCCATCCAGGTCGGCCGCGAACCGGTCGATGCGGCGCCCATCGAACACCAACGCCTCGCCCCGCAGCGTCAGGTCGAGCGGGGCGTCCGGCTGCAGGCCGAGGTCGGCGTCCAGGTCCAGGCGCTCGAGCCGCAGGTCGCCCGCCTGCAAGGCCGCCGCCCGGGCCCGTGTGGTCAGACGCGGTGCAGCGCGCGTGCCGGTCAGGGTGCCGTCCGCCTCCAGCCGCCCCGCGAGCGCCGGCAGCAGCTGGGCGAGATCGGGGGCCCGCAGCGACCAGCGTAGATCCCAGTGCGTGCCGAAGTCGCCGGCGGCGCTGAACTGCGCCTCACCGGAGCGCAGTTCGACCCCCTCGATGCGACCCTGCTCACCGCGCAACTCCAGCCGCCCGGCGCCGCCGACCGGATAGCCGCGCAGGGTCCCGTCCAGGGCCTCGATGTGCGCCTCGAGTTCGAGCGGCTGGTCCACCGTCCGGGTGCCGCGTGTCTCCACCTGCGCCCCCAGCCGGCCCGGCCAGTCCGGCCACTGCTGCCCGGGATCGAGGTCGTGCGCCGTCAGCTGCGCCTCCCAGGCGAGCGTCGGCGCCCAGGCGAGGCGGCCGGCTCCCTCGACGACACCCTCGAGGGTGTCCAGCCGCAGGCGTTCGACGGTCAGGGCTTCACGGTCGCCGCGGCCCGCACCGGCCAGCGTGGTGGCGGGGAAGTCCGGACCCTGCAGCTGCGCGGATACCTCCAGCCGGTAGTCGTCGGCCTGCCCGGTCAGCGCTACCGTGGCCGTGGGTACGCGCACCTGCGGCGTGCCGTGCGGCGGCCACTGCAGCGTCGTCGCCTCCAGGTGCAGGTCGAATGCCCCGTCCGCCGGCTGCCAGTCGCCGTGCAGCTGCAGCTGCGCGGTGCCCTGGACGAGGGTGCCTGACCGCAACCGCAACTGCCCGTCAGCGTCCTCGTCCAGGGTGAATTCCAGGTGCAGCGGATAGAGGTCGGTGGCCTCCCAGTCGGTCTGCAGGTCGGCGCGGACGCGGACGTCGTGTAAGCCGCCGCTCGCCTGCAGCGTACCGCCGGCCCGCAGCTCCGGCCAGGTCGCGGCGATGCGTTGCAGCGTAATGACCGGCAGCTGCGCATCGAGGGCCCAGCGCAGCTCGGCGAAGGGCTCGACGAGCTCCAGCTGCGCCGTCAGCGGCGCCGGCGCCGTCACCTGCACGGCGGCGCTGGCCCGCTCCCACGTGCCCTGCAGCTGGACGCTGGCCGCCACCGGCTCGACGCCCGGCGGTCGCGCCTGCAGTGCCAGCCGCAGGTCGCTGGCGACTGTGCGGCCCAGGCCGAGACGGCCCTGCAGGTCCAGGACGTAGGGCTCGAGACGGACCTGCAGGTGCTCGAAATCGATCCATTCGAGGCCACTGGCCAGCGCCGCGTCGAGCGCGGCGATCTCGAGCAGCGCGGCCGGGGCGGTGCGGATGCGCAGATCACGGACCGTGAGATCCCGCACCACCAGTTCGAACGGCAGCGACCAGCCGGGTTCGATCGGTGCCGCCGACCCGGCCGACGGCTCACGCCCGCCCAGGTCGATGTCGACCCCTTCGACGTGCAGCTGGTGGATGCTGAGGCGGCGCGCCAGCAGGCGGCCGGGCGACCAGTCGAAGGCCAGCCGCGCGACGGTGTAGCGCCCGCTCGCATCGGTGTATTCCAGGCCCTCGATCTGCAGCGGTCCGATCAGCCGGCCGCGGGCGTCGTGCCAGGTGAATGTGCCGGGCGCGAAGCGCTGCGCCATCTCCAGGCCGAAGCGCAGACCGGGTTCGGTGATGAGCAGCACGGCGGCGGCCACGATGCTCAGTCCGAGCGTCGCCAACAGGGCGCCGAAGCCGATCCACAGGCCGCGCCTCACAGGTCCGGCCCCAGGGTGAAATGCAGTCGCAGCGAACGGTCTTCACTGACGGCGGAGGCGAGATCGAAGCGCACCATGCCGATGGGCGACGCCCAGCGCAGGCCGATGCCGGCACCGGTTTCGAGGTTGGTGCCGAAATCGTTGAAGGCGTTGCCGCTGTCGACGAACAGCGCCACGCCCCAATTACCGACGACACGACGCTCGTATTCGATACTGCCAAAGACGAAGTGCCGGCCGCCGATCACCTCGCCCGAGGCGTCGCGCGGCCCGAGTTTCTGGTAGCCGTAGCCGCGCACGCTCTGGTCACCACCGGCAAAGTAGCGGCGCGACGCCGGCAGCAGCTCGAAGTCCTCGGTCCAGGTGCTGCCGGCCTCGGCACGCAGCAGCCAGCGGCTGTGCTCGCCCCTGCTGACGACCCACTTTGCCTTGACCTCGCCCTGCACGAAGCTGGCATCGGAGAGCAGCGGCTGGGCCGCGCCGCGCAGGTCGTACTGCAGGCGCCGGCCGCGGCTGGGGATCAGGCGGTTGTCCGCGCGCACCTGCGAGTAGCCGATGCCCGGCACCAGCAGACGGGTGGTCTCGTCGGTCAGGCCGACCTGGTAGTCCTCACGCTCGTAACTGAGCGACACCACCTCACGCCAACTGCCGCGCGCCACGCCACGCGCCACCCCGATCTTCTGCTGGGAGGAGTCGATGACGTCGGTCTTCTCTTGGCTCATCGCGGCAGTAAAATCCAGCCGGTCGGTGCGCGGATCGGCGAGCGGCAGGCTGTAGTTGGCGGTCAGATCCTGACGGATCTCCGACAGGCGCAGGTCGGCCTTGAGGCGGTGACCGTAGCGGTTGATGCGGCGATGTTCCCAGCCGAGCAGACCGCGCGCCCCGGTGTCGGTACCGTAGCCCAGACCGGCGGTGTACTTGTGGCGCTTGCGCGGCTCGAGTTCCACCTTCACCGGCACCACGTCATCCTGTGCCTGTGCGCGTTGGGGCAGGACCTCGACGCGCGCAAAATAGTCGCTGTCCTCGAGCGCGCGCTGCAACTCCAGCAGGCGACGGTTGGAGTAGGGATCGCCGGGTTGAAACGGCAGGTAGCGGCGCACCAGCCCGGGGTCCAGCCCGGCATACTCGAACTCGACTGCGCCGAAGTGGAAGCGTGGACCGGTGTCCAGTTCGAGGTGCACGTCGGCCGTCCCGGCGGCGACATCGACGCGCAGCTCGTGGCGGCGGTAGACGGCCTCGAGGTAGCCCTGATCGAGGGCCAGCCGCTGCAGCTCCCCCTTGGCCTGCTCGTAGACGGCGTCGCGCGCGGGCTCGCCGGGGCGCAGGCCGAGCCTGGCGATGGCATCGACCAGCTCCGGCGTGTCGCTGCCGGCGCCGGTGAGACGCACATCGATGCGGTTAAAGCGCACCGGCTCGCCCGGAGTGACGCGAAACCGGGCCAGCCAGCCCTCCCGGGTCGGTTCGAGCGCACTGTCGATGTGCGGGCTGTAATAACCGAAGGGCGCCAGGGCCTCGCGGATCTCGTCCGGACCGCGCTGGAAGTAGCGTCGGATACGGGCCTCGCTGAGCCCTTCGGCGGTGTGCTCGCGCTGCACCGTCAGCAGCGCCAGTACGTTGTCCCGCAGCTCACCCTCCAACCCTTCGACCTCGACGCGCAGGCTCGGCGCGGCGGCGGCCGCCACGCTCACGCACAGCATCAGACCCAGGACCCACAGCGCGGGACTGCGGACCCAAACGGAGATAACGGCATTCATGGCAGCTATGGTGCCCCAAGCGGCGGCCGCGGCATAGGCAAAACGGAACCGCCAGAGAGACACGACAGGGGTGGAATATGGGAGGAGTCGGCAACGGTCGCCACGCCCGCTACACTAGGAGCCTGTCGGCCTTGGGACTGATCTACTGCGCCGGAGCATACTTTGAACAACCCGAACCCGATGCACACCAGGATCGTCTCATTCGTGCGCCGCGAAGGCCGCCTGACCGCGTCGCAACGCCGCGCGCTGACCACACTGCTGCCGCACTTCGGGGTGGACGTCGCGAGTCCGATCGATGCGCGGCCCAATGCGCAGACCGATGCACAGGTCGATGCGCAGGCCGGGGAGACAAGTACGGCGCTCGATCTGGATGCCGTCTTCGGCCGCCGTGCGCCGCGGGTGCTGGAGATCGGCTTTGGCAACGGCGCCAGCCTGGCGCAGATGGCCGCGGCCGCGCCCGCACAGGACTTCCTCGGCATCGAGGTACACCGTCCCGGCGTCGGCCATCTGTTGCTGGAGATCGAGCGCCACGGCCTGACCAACGTACGGGTGATCTGCGCCGACGCCATCGATACCCTGGAGCGGCATCTGCCACCGGCCTGCCTGGACCGCGTGCAGCTGTTTTTCCCCGACCCCTGGCCGAAGACGCGCCATCGCAAGCGCCGTATCCTGCAGGCACCGTTCGTGACCCTGGTGCACGACCGGCTCAAGCCCGGCGGCATCTTCCACATGGCCACCGACTGGGCACCCTACGCGGAGCAGATGCTGGCCGTCATGGAGGCCGCGCCGGGCTTTCGTAACCACGCCGGCCCCGGCCGCTATGCCGAACGCCCGGCCTACCGCCCCGAGACCCGCTTCGAGCACCGCGGCCGGCGGTTGGGGCATGGGGTGTGGGATCTGCTGTACGTGCGGGAGTAGGGCCCGCCGCAGCCTGACTGCGCGAGGGCCGTGCGACCACGGCGCACTACGGGCACCGGCAGGCTCCTAGCCCTGCACCAGTTCCCCGCGTTCCCGCAGCAGCGGCGCCATCTGCGGCCCGGCCAGGTCGCCCAGGTTTGCGCGCGCGTAGAGGATGGCGTCGGTGCGCGTGCGGAAGAAGTGCTGTTCGCCGAGCGTCTCGATCAGCCGCGTCTTGTGGAAGATGTCCATGAGCTGCAGCTTGGCGCGCGCGATCATCAACTGCACACCCGCGGCCTTGAGCCGTTGTGCCAGCACCGACAGCATCTCCTCGCCGGTGGCGTCGATCTCGTTGATGCCCTCGGCATCGATGATGATGAACTTCAGGTGCGGTTTGTCCGCGACGTTGGCCAGCACCTGCGTCTCGAAATAGCCGGCATTGGCAAAATACAGCGAGCCGTCGAAGCGCAGTACCGAGACGGTCTGGCTGCGTGGCAGCCGGTGTTCGTCGGCGGCGCGCAGCGTACCGTCGGGATGCAGGGACAGCTCCGCAAAGCGCGGCCGCATGGTGCGGTACAGATACAACCCCAGCGACAGCACCACACCCACAATGATCGCAGTCTCCAGATGCGGCGCGACCACCAGCGTCAGTGCGAAGGTGATGATGGCAACCACGCCGTCGTGCCGCTGCGCCTTCATGGCGTGCCGGATGGGTTCGATCTTCACCAGGTTGATCACCGCCATGACGATGATCGCAGCCAGGGTCGCCTGCGGCAGGTGATACAACAGCGGCGTCATGAACAGCAGGGTCGCGGCCACCACCAGACCGGTCACGACCGAGGCGAAGCCAGTCACCGCACCGGCGCTGAAGTTCACCGCCGAACGGGAGAAGGAACCCGAGACCGGGTAGCCCTGGAACATGCCGGCGGCGATATTGGCGAGCCCCTGGCCGACGAGTTCCTGGTTGGTATCCAGGCGCTGACGGGTCTGGGTCGCCATGGCCTTGGCGATGGCGATGGCCTCCATGAAACCGATCAGTGCAATGGTCACCGCGGCCGCTGACAGCTGCAGGAGCGCATCCAGGTCGAAGTCGGGCATTCCGATGCCGGGCAGACCCTCGGGGATCTCACCGACCACCCGCCCCCCCAGCGCCTGGAAGCCGATGCCGTAGGCCAGCACGGTGGTGACTACCACCGCCGTCAGCACCCCGGGGATCCGGGGCAGGTATTTCTTCAGCAGGATCATGATCGCCAGCGCGAACAGCCCCATCAGCAGCGTCGCCATGTGGGTGTCCTGGCTGGCCGCCAGCAGCACCCGCCCGACCGTCTCGTAGTGGTATTCGGCCTGCTCGACCTGCACGCCGAAGAGCTTGGAGAGCTGCGAGGTGGCGATGATGATGGCCGCGCCGTTGGTGAACCCGACCACGACCGGATGCGACAGGAAGTCCACCAGCACGCCCAGCCGGAACAGCCCCAGCGCCACCTGGAACAGACCGACCAGCAGCGCCAGCGACGCGGCATAGACCAGATAACCCTCGGTGCCCGTGGCCACCAGCGGCTGCAGCGCCGCCGCGGTCATCAATGACACCACCGCCACCGGGCCGGTGGCGAGTTGGCGCGACGAGCCCATGAAGGCCGCCAGCATGACAGGGACGAAGGAGGCGTACAGACCGATGTGGGGCGGCAGGCCGGCGAGCTGTGCATAGGCCATCGACTGCGGCACCAGCACCAGTGCCACGGTGATACCGGCGATCAGATCCGCGCGCAGTACCCGCGGATTCTTCAATTCGCCGACCCAACCGAGGAACGGCACCAGCATGCGCCGCCAGCCCGCCAGCCACCCCGCCACATCTATCATATTGTCTACCCGCAAGAAATTTCTGGAACCGCCCGAACGCGGCTCCGGGTAAAAGCCGTCTATTGTAACCCAAATAGCCCGCCGTTCGAGCGTGCGCCGCCACGACCCCGGCCGACTGCCGGCGACCGCCGGCGGCCCCGGCGCTTGTTCCCGGCCGCGGGTTAGTGGTTCAATAGCGCGCTTATGTCGGCGGCTCCAGTGCGGTTCATCCCCCCAAGGCCCGGCCACACAACTGAATTTTCTGTGCTGCCCAGCGGCGGCGCAGCTTCGCTTTAGTACATCGTCGAGGAGAGAGATATGTCCAAGAAACACCCCGTCGTGGCGGTCACGGGTTCGTCCGGCGCCGGGACGACCACCGTCAAGGTCGCCTTCGAGCACATCTTCCTCCGTGAAGGCGTCAACCCGCTGGTCATCGAGGGTGACAGCTTCCACCGCTACGACCGTGCCGCGATGAAGGAGGCGATGAAGCAGGCCGAGGCCAGCAACAACACCAACTTCAGCCACTTCGGGCCCGAGGCCAATCTGTTCAGCGAACTGGAGAACACCTTCAAGGCCTATGGGCAGACCGGCTCCTGCAAGCGCCGCTACTACCTGCACAGCGACGAGGAGGCCGCGCCTTACGAACAGAAGCCGGGGGAATTCACACCCTGGGAAGAGATCCCGGCCGGTACCGACCTGCTGTTCTACGAAGGCCTGCACGGTGGCGTGGTCACCGAAGAGGTCAATGTCGCGCAGTATGTCGACCTGCTGATCGGCGTGGTGCCCATCGTGAACCTGGAGTGGATCCAGAAGATCCACCGCGACGCCGCCCAGCGTGGCTATTCCGCCGAGGCCATCGTCGACACCATCCTGCGCCGTATGCACGACTACGTGCACTACCTCACGCCGCAGTTCTCGCGTACCGACATCAACTTCCAGCGCGTACCGACGGTGGACACCTCCAACCCCTTCATCGCCCGCGACATCCCGACGCCGGACGAGAGTTTCGTGGTGATCCGCTTCCGTGACCCCAAGAAGCACGACGTGGACTTCCCCCATCTCCTGTCGATGCTGGACGGTGCCTTCATGTCGCGCCGCAACACCCTGGTGGTGCCGGGCGGCAAGATGGGCTTCGCCATGGAGATCGTCCTGACCCCGATCATCGAGACCATGATGGCCAAACGCGGCTGAAATCTGTCATCTGGAAGGGCACAGACGCAAGTCTGTGCCCTTTTTTATTGCTCTCACGTCGGTTTGGGGACCGCTTCAGGATTCCCGAATGGCACGTGCTCATGACCAGGTCCGACGACGACATCCACGCAGCAACATGGACGGAACTCACTGCGTAAACCCTGGATTATTTTCCGGCGATTTGGTTGCCGGGCTTCATGCAACAAGCCTTTTCCGTGTCATTCCGTGTGCTTCCGTGGCCATTTCCCCCAGACAGTGGCTTGAGTAAGGACCATTCAGGCCCGAACCCCGCCGGCAGAAGCCGTTATACTCGATACATCATCCATGGATGAATCGAGTCGTATGTCGCAGCAGGCTCAATCACAGCCGTGGCGTGGCCCCTTCCTGCTCGGCCACGCCGAAGCCCCTGACTGGGAACGGGCCGCCGACAGCTGTCTGCAGCAACTCGGCTACATCCCGCCCGAGGCCAACCTCGGCTTCCTGTACGTCACCGACAGCTGCGCCGCCCACCTCACCCCTATCCTGGATCATCTGCGCGAGGAGACCGGCATCACCGACTGGGTCGGCACCGTCGGCATGGGAATCTGCGCCAGCGGCACCGAGTATTACGAAACTGTGGCCATCGCGACCCTGGTCTGTGCCTTTCCACCGGACAGCTTCCGCATCCTGCCGACCCTGCGCGATGCGCACCTGAGTGAACTGCTGGACCTGCAGGGCTGGCTGCACCGCAGCCAATCCCATGTCGGCGTCATTCACGGCGACCCGCGCAATGGCAACACGCCGGAACTCATCGCCCAACTGGCCGAGCGGCTGCCGGGCGGTTATCTGGTCGGTGGGCTCAGTTCATCGCGCGGCGAGGAACCGCAGATCGCCAACGGCATTGTGCAAGGCGGCCTGTCCGGCGTGCTGTTCTCGGATCGGGTCAGGATCGTCAGTGGCCTGACCCAGGGCTGCAGCCCCATCGCGGGCAAGCACGTCATCACCGCCGGTGAACGCAATATCATCGCCGGCATCGACGACCGTCCGGCGCTCGACGTGTTCTACGAGGATATCGGCGAGATCCTGGCCCGCGACCTGAACCGTGTGGCCGGCTACATCTTCGCCGGCCTGCCGCTGACGGGGTCGGATGGCGGCGATTATCTGGTGCGTAATCTCATCGGCGTGGACACCCGCAACAAGCTGCTCGCCATCGGCGACACGATCGAGCCTGGCCAGGCCCTGCAGTTCTGCCGGCGCGACGGGCGCAGCGCCTGGGAAGACCTGCAGCGTATGCTCGACGAATTGCAGACACGGCTCGATGGTCCGCCACGCGGCGGCCTCTATTATTCGTGCCTCGGCCGCGGCCGCAACCTGTTCGGCGACGACTCCGAGGAACTGCGCGCCATCAGCGCCGCGCTGGGCGATATCCCACTGGTGGGCTTCTTCGCCAACGGCGAGATCTCCAACAACCGCCTCTACGGCTACACCGGCGTGCTGACGTTGTTTCTCTGAG
>JAIOJV010000090.1 GCA_019911805.1 Gammaproteobacteria bacterium | reverse complement strand
GGGCCTCTTTCCGGTCCGCCGCCGGAGTGGCCGGTGGGGTGCTGTTGTGGGCGTGCCCACCGACATCCTGCACCTGGGCGGAGGACGGGGGGAGATGGTTGATTTCGGTTGCCATTCTGAGACTCCGGGGGGCTCTGCAGGTTGCGGTTGCAAGGCGTATCGTCCACCCGTTCAATAACTTTAGTCGCTTTTTTGCCGCCGGCACCTAGAGTGTCAATTTTACGACGCCAGCCGATACCACCCAGGCATCGATCACCCGGCCGGAGTTCAGCGCCCGCACCCGGATTCGCTCTCCCTGGGTGCCGTCGCTGATCGCCTCGGCCACCATTTCCACCTGGATCGGGCCAGCCGCGTTGATCAGCGTGACCCGGTCGCCGCGCCGGATCAGCCGCGGTGCCTTGACCATGGTGGGGTTCAGCAGGGTACCGGCCGGCAGGAGTCGCCGGGCGATCATGCCATCGATCTGGTCGAGGTTCTGCAAGTAGCCGTAGCCGCTGGCGGAGACATCGCGCTCGACGACCTGGACGTCGGCCGCCGACAGGGTCGCCGCGCGTGCGATCGGCCGCGTGGTCACCAGCGCCGGGGCCAGGACGGCGATATGCGCCTTTATATAGAGTGTCCAGCCGGCAGCCCCCGGGCAACGTACACCGACGCTGGCGCTGCCGCTCAGACGTGCCCCGGGTGGCAGGAACCCCTGCAGTGGCTGGGTGCAACGCGCCAGGCGCAAGCGGGGGTCGAGGCGCCCCATACGCACCTCCACGTCGCCGTCGTGCTGCGCGCGCGCCGCATCCAGCAGAAAGCTGCGGCCGGCGGCCAGGATGTCCGCGTGCACCTGGATGGGTTCGGTCGTCGCGCCCGCAGGGGCGGACAGGCCGCAGATCAGCAGGGTGATACCGAAAATGTGCTGCAGTCGTGACGCCATGGGTACGGGCTTCCCGATTCCGAGGACAACGTATGGCCTGCTGTGCAAGTGCTGTGCCTGCAGCTGTGCCGACGTCGGGGCCGATCAAGGAACCGGGGTGGGCGCCGCTACGGGGGCAGTGTGAGTCGAGGCCATTTCCCCGTCAGGAGAGCAAGTTATGAGCAGCGTGTTGGCCAGCGTCGATCAACGGACCCAGTTGGCCGGGCACAACCGCCTGGAAATTCTGACATTCCGATTGGACAGCGCGCAGCGCTTCGGTCTCAATGTCTTCAAGATCCAGGAAGTCATCCGCTGTCCCGCCCTCACGGTGGTGCGTCACGCCCACCCGGTGGTGTGCGGCATCGCCCATATGCGCGGCAAGACCATTCCGGTACTGGACCTGGCCAAGGCAATCTCCCGCCGCCCGGTCGCGGATCCTGCGGATTGCTTCGTCATCGTCACCGAGTTCAATCGTTCGGTCCAGGGCTTCCTGGTCACGGCCGTCGATCGCATCGTCAACATGAACTGGGAACAGATCCGGCCGCCACCCAAGGGTACGGGTCGGGAAAGCTATCTCACGGCGGTCACCGACCTCGACGGCGAACTCGTCGAAATCATCGACGTCGAGAAGGTGTTGGCCGAGGTCTTCGGTGCCCCCGAAGAGGTGTCGCAGGCCATTCTCGACAGTGCGTCGACCGCGGCCGCTGGGGCCCGGCGGCCGCATGTCCTGGTCGCCGACGATTCGCTGGTGGCCCGCAATCAGATCAAGCGTACCCTCGATCAGCTGGATATCGACTGCACACTGGCCACCGATGGCAGGAAGGCGCTCGACACCCTGCTGCAGTGGGCGGCAGAGGAACCGGAGCGTATCGAGCAACTGACCATGCTGATCTCCGATGTCGAAATGCCGGAAATGGATGGCTACACCCTCACCACCCGGCTGCGTGCCGATGCGCGGCTGCAGCATATCTACGTGCTCTTGCACACCTCACTGAGCGGCGTCTTCAACAACGCCATGGTCGAGAAAGTCGGTGCCGATATGTTCATCGCCAAGTTCAAGCCCGATCTGCTGGCGACCGAGGTACTCAAACAGGCGCGCGTCAGGCAGCAGATCACAGACTGATCGATCACCGGTGGTCTCCCGCCGGCAGCCGCCGCCGCTGTGGGCGGTCAGCAGGATAAAGGAACAGCAGTTTGACGCGAGCGGCACTCTCCACGCAGGACTATCAGGCATTCCGGGCCTTACTCGAAGAGGCCTGTGGCATCGTCCTGGGCGACAATAAACACTATCTGGTCGCCAGCCGGCTCGGGCGCCTGATGACGGAGGAGGGCGCCGCGAACCTCGGTGAACTGGTCGAGCAGCTGCAGAGCGGGCGCAACCGTAGCTTGCGCGAGCGGATCATCGAGGCGATGACGACTAACGAGACCTTCTGGTTCCGCGACATCTTTCCGTTCGACATCCTCAAGGAGCAGATCTTTCCGGATCTCGCCGAGCGTCGGGTGCGCACGCCGCGCATCTGGTCGGCAGCCTGCTCGTCGGGTCAGGAGCCGTATTCCATCAGCATGATCTTCCAGGAGTACCTCGCCACCCGACCGGGCAGCCTCGACGATGTGCAGATTCTGGCCACCGACATCTCGCCGACCATCCTCGGTGCGGCGAAGGTGGCCAGCTATGACAGCCACGCACTCGCCCGTGGCCTGTCACCGGAGCGCCGCCAACGCCATTTTTTACCGCTGCGGGACGGGCGCTGGCAGGTGCGTCCGGAGATCCGCAACCGGGCGCGTTTCAGTCAGGCGAATCTGTTGCAATCCTACAGTCTGCTCGGTCGTTTCGACGTCATCTTCTGTCGCAATGTACTTATCTATTTCTCCAGTGTCTCCAAGACCGATATCCTCGCCCGCATGGCACGGGCGCTGAATCCTGGTGGTTACCTCTTCCTGGGATCATCGGAGGCCATCACCCAGTACTCGGACGAATTCGAGCTTGTCCGCTGCCCGCGCGGCTCGGTGTACCGGGTCAAGAACAACCTCGCAGCGCGGCTGCCGATCCCGCCCCGGCCGGGCGGCAAGGTCTAAAGCGTCTTTGCCGCCTGGCGGCGGGGTGTTGCCGCAACACCTTGCGATACACCCTCCTTGCGGCGCTGAATCACGGCATACGACCCCCTGTGACCAGGCTGGCACGCGTGTTGCTTATGTGATGGCCAAAGCCTTTTTCCGTTCGAGGTTGCCATGCCGATCAGTATCGACTCCGCCCTAGGCCCGCTCCCGGAAGCCCTGTCGCTGCGGGGACGCCGTTCGGAGGTGCTTGCCTCCAATCTCGCCAATGCCGACACGCCGAACTTCAAGGCGCGCGACTTCGATTTCCGCGCCACGCTGGAGCAGGCGCAGGGCGGGCAGCTGGCCATGCACACGACGCAGGCCCGGCACATCGCCTTCAGCGCGGAGCCCGGCGTCAACGGTCTGCCCCTGCAGTATCGCGTACCGAATCAGCCGTCGCTGGACGGCAATACCGTCGACGGCCAGGTCGAGCAGGCGGCCTTCGCAGAGAATGCCGTGAATTATCAGGCGACGCTGACCTTCCTCGGCAGCCGCATCAAGGGCCTGATGTCGGCCATCAAGGGAGAGTAGTCATGTCGCTGTTCAAGATATTCGATATCGCCGGTTCTGCCATGAGTGCACAGACCGTGCGCCTCAACACTACGGCCAGCAATCTCGCCAACGCCGAGAGTGTCGGTGGCAGTGAAGAGAGTACCTACCGGGCACGGCAGCCGGTGTTCTCCTCCATGCTCAACGCACTGCACGGTGACAGCGACGCCGTCGGTGTGCGCGTGCTCGGGATCGTCGAAAGCCAGGAACCCCTCATGCAGCGTTACGCGCCCGAGAATCCGCTGGCCAACGAAGAAGGCTATGTCTACCAGCCCAACGTCAACGCGGTCGATGAGATGGTGAACATGATTTCCGCCTCGCGCAGCTACCAGAACAACGTCGAGGTGCTGGATACATCCAAACAGATGCTGTTGGCCACGCTCAGGCTGGGCCAGTAGTCGTTCCGGTAACCGTCACGGAGACACATTGAAATGACGACCTCGCTGACCAACGAGACGCTTTCCAGCCTGGGGCTGCGTTCCACCCAGGATACCCAGGCCACGAACAAGGGTACGAACAGCCTGAGTTCCGACGATTTCATGGAGCTGCTGCTGGCGGAGATCCAGCATCAGGATCCCTTGGAGCCGATGGACAACAGCGAGTTCGTGGCCCAGCTCGCCTCCATCAGCCAGGTGACCTCCAGCCAGGAGCTGCAGAAATCTTTCGATGATCTGAGCGCCACGTTGGTATCCAACCAGGCATTGCAGGCCGCCGGCATGGTCGGCCGCGATGTGCTGGCGCCGACCGGTTTGGGCGTGCTGGAGCAGGGCGGTAGTGTGCGCGGCACGGTCGAACTGCCACAGGCGAGTTCCGAGGTTGCGGTGAAGATCTACGATGGCTCCGGCCAGATGGTACGGCGTCTCCCGTTGGGGGGGCAGGCCGCGGGTGAGGTCCGGTACCAATGGGATGGCCTGCGCGATGACGGCACCTATGCGCCGCCCGGTACCTATCTCATCAGCGCCGAGGCTGCATTCGGCGGCACCAACCAGGCCATCGAGGCCAATGTGGTGAATCGTGTCAACGGGGTGACTCTGGGGAGTGGCGGCGCGCTGCTGCTGGATCTGGCAGGCGTCGGCCCGCTGGACTTCAACCAGGTCAAACAGATTCTCTAGACAGAGGGGAGCAGAACATGCCATTTCGTATTGCACTGAGCGGTCTGAATGCGGCGTCGTCGGATCTGAAGGTCACCGGCAACAACATCGCCAATGCCAGCACCAACGGCTTCAAATCCTCGCGCGCCGAGTTCGCCGACGTCTACGCGAACTCGTTGGCCGGGGTGAGCAATACTGCCATCGGCGGCGGCGTGCGCCTGGCCGGCGTGGCCCAGCAGTTCGCCCAGGGCAACGTCGAGTTCACCAACAACAGCCTGGACCTTGCCATCAGCGGCGAGGGCTTTTTCGTGTTGAACGATGGTGGCTCCAACGTGTATACCCGCGCCGGCGCCTACAGCGTCGACCGCGATGGCTACGTGGTCAACAGCAGCAGCCAGCGGCTGCAGGTGTTTTCACCCATCGGCACCAGCGGCACGGCCTTCAACACCGGCTCATTGAATGACCTGCGCATCCAGCTGACCGAAGGTGCACCGAACGCTACCAGCGCGGTGGAGCTCGGTCTCAACCTGGATGCCAGCGATGCCAGTGCCGGTGCGCCGGCCGCATTCAATGCCGCGGATCCCACCACCTTCAACTATTCGACGTCCTATACCGTCTACGACACCCTGGGAGCCGGACATACCGCGACCATGTACTATCTCAAGGACGCGACGCCCGGCAGCAATACCTGGTACAGCTGGCTGTATGCCGATGACGGCGCCGGCACCATGACCAACGTGCCGCAGGGCGGCAATCCCTACAGCAGCCTGGAGTTCTCGAGCAGCGGTGCCCTCACGGGTGTGAACGGTGTGCCCGGCGCGACCAGCGCGGCCTCCGGGCCGTTGACGCTGGCCACGGGCGCCGCGCCCCTGGCCATGACGCTGGATTACACCGGCATGACCCAGTTCGGCGGCGACTACAGCGTCAACTCGCTGTTCCAGGACGGCTATGCCACCGGCCGTCTGACCGGTCTGGATGTCAGCGACACCGGCGTGGTGTCGGCACGCTACACCAATGGCCAGTCCTCGGCCTTGGGCAAGATCGCCCTCGCCAGCTTCCCGAACACGCAGGGTCTGCGCCAGCTCGGTGATACCAACTGGGCGGAGACCTACTCCTCCGGTGACGTGCTGATCGGCGAGGC
Organism: Gammaproteobacteria bacterium; assembly: GCA_019911805.1. NCBI lineage: Bacteria > Pseudomonadati > Pseudomonadota > Gammaproteobacteria > Gammaproteobacteria bacterium. The sequence goes on along the minus strand of JAIOJV010000090.1, from coordinate 3,811 downwards.
CGGTACGGCGAGCTTCGGCATGCTCCAGTCCGGTGCGCTGGAGGCCTCCAACGTGGACCTGTCGGAACAGCTGATCAATCTCATCACCGCCCAGCGGAATTACCAGGCGAACTCACAGGTGATCAGCACCGCCGACACCATCACCCAGACCATCATCAACATCCGCTGATAACTGACGGAGACCGACCATGGATCGCATGCTCTACGTTGCCGCCAGCGGCGCCGGCCAGATCCAGCGGGCGCAGGCGGTCAATGCCAACAACCTCGCCAACGTCGGCACCACCGGCTTCAAGGCGCAGTTCGAGGCATTGCGGGCGGTGCCGCTCTACGGCCCCGGCCACGCCAGCCGGGTGTACGCGCTGAGTGAGACGCCCGGCATCGATATGAGCAGCGGCTCGCTGCAATCCACCGGCCGGAACCTGGACATCGCCATCAACGGCCAGGGACTGATCGCCATCCAGGCACCCGATGGCAGTGAGGCCTACACGCGCGCCGGCGATCTGCGCGTAACGGCGAGCGGCATCCTGGAGACCGGTGCCGGGCACCCCGTATTGGGCGACGCCGGCCCGATCTCCATCCCGGACGCACAGGAGCTGGAGATTGCCGCAGACGGCACCGTCTCGGTGCTGCCGGTGGGGCAGGCACCCGCGACCATGGCGGTGGTGGGACGCATCAAGCTGGTGGCACCACCCGAGGCGCAGCTGATCAAGGGTGAGGACGGCCTGCTGCGTTTACAGGATGGCGGTATGGCCAATGCGGATGCCGAAGTGCGCGTGGTCAGCGGCACCCTCGAGACCTCCAATGTCAGCTCCGTCGAGGCGCTGACGACCATGATCCATCTTGCACGCCAGTACGAGACCCAGGTCAAGCTCATGAAGACGGCGGAAGAGAACGACGCCGCGTCGGCAAAATTGATGAGTATCGGCTGAGCCGGCAGCCATTACTGCCTGTAGGCGCGGGCTTGCCCGCGAATGACTCAGGCAAGACACGATTTATGGAGATGCGAACATGAACAAGGCAATGTGGGTGGCCATGACCGGCCTGGAGGCGCAGCAGACGCGCATGAGCGTCATCTCCAACAACCTCGCCAACGTCAACACCATGGGCTTCAAGCGCGACCGCGCGGTGTTCGAGGATCTGCTCTATCAGACGGTACGCCAGCCCGGCGCACAATCCTCGCAGGACACCCAGCTGCCGTCGGGCATGATGCTCGGCACCGGCGTGCGCACGGTCGCCACCGAGAAGATGCACACCCAGGGCAACATCGTGCAGACCAGCAACAGCCTGGACGTGGCGGTGCAGGGGCGCGGCTTTCTGCAGGTGCTGCTGCCCGACGGTACCCAGGCCTACACGCGCGACGGCGCCTTCCAGATCGACTCCACGGGTCAGCTGGTGACTGCCTCCGGAAATCTGATCCAGCCCTCGATCACCATTCCGGAGAATGCCCAGAGCGTCACCATCGGCTCCGACGGTGTGGTGTCGGTGCAGGTCCAGGGTCAGGCGGCGCCGACCCAGGTCGGCACCTTGCAGCTCGCCGATTTCATCAACCCGACCGGCCTGCAGCCGATCGGCCAGAATCTCTACCTCGAGACCGCCTCCAGTGGCTCGCCATCCACCGGCAACCCGGGCCTGAACGGGCTGGGTACGGTGGTGCAGGGGGCGCTTGAGACCTCCAACGTCAATACGGTGGAGGAACTGGTGAACATGATCGAGGCCCAGCGTGCCTACGAGATGAACTCCAAGGCCATCTCCACCGCGGACCGCATGCTGCAGTTCGTCACCAACAACCTGTGATGACGGATGATCGGATATGACCGCCATGACACTCGGCTGCGGCACAAACATCGTAGGGTGCGTCGGCGCAGCGACGCACCGGATAGACAACACCACGGTGTGTCAGGCTGCGCCTCGACGCACCCTACGCGCACTGTTCATCCTGGCCACACTGCTCATGCTGCTCTCCGGCTGCGCGACGGTGCAGCGCTCGCCGGCGGACAGTTATCGACCGGCCTACCCGCCGGTAGCCGCGCCGGCCCCGCAGAACAGCGGTGCCATCTATCAGGCGGCCTACAACATGCCGCTGTTCGAGGACATCAAGGCACGCCGCATCGGCGACACGCTGACCATCGTGCTGCAGGAGCGCACCCAGGCGAGTAAGGACGCCAAGACCGAGACCTCCAAGGAGAACGACGTGCGTGTGGACAACCCAACTTTGCTGGGTGCGCCACTCAAGTTTGATACGCCCTTGCTGCCACACGGCAGCAATCGCTCCAGCGATCTCGGCACCAGTCTGTCGTCGAGCAAGGAATTCTCCGGCGAGGGCAGCAGCAGCCAGGGCAACAGTCTGACCGGCAACATCACCGTCACCATCGCCGATGTGCTACCCAACGGCAATCTGGTGGTGCGCGGCGAGAAGTGGCTGACACTCAATCAGGGAGACGAATACATCCAGATCTCCGGCATTGTGCGGCCGTTCGACATCAAGACGGACAATACCGTGCTGTCCAGTCAGGTTGCGGATGCGCGCATCACCTATAGCGGCAAGGGCACGTTGGCGGACTCGAATCGGATGGGTTGGCTGGCGCGCTTCTTCAACAGCCCGGTATGGCCGTTCTGAACGGAGATACAAGATGCAAGTAACAAGTTGCAAGAAAAAGTGTTTTCACCGGGCGGCAATGTTTTTTGTCTCTTGCCTCTTGTCTCTTGTCTCTGCCATCCCCGCCCACGCCGAACGCGTGAAGGACATGGCCGCCATCGCCGGTGTGCGCAGCAATCAGCTGGTCGGCTATGGCCTGGTGGTCGGCCTCGACGGCAGCGGCGATCAGACCAGTCAGACGCCGTTCACGGTGCAGAGTATCAAGAACATGCTCAATCAGTTCGGTATCACCGTGCCGCCGAACGTCAATCCGCAATTGAAGAACGTCGCGGCCGTCTCGGTGAGCGCCACCCTGCCGCCGTTCGCCAAGCCGGGGCAGACCATCGATGTGACCGTCTCGTCCATCGGCAACGCCAAGAGCCTGCGTGGCGGTGCGCTGCTGATGGCCCCGCTGCGTGGGGCCGACGGGCAGGTGTACGCACTCGCCCAGGGCAATCTGGTCGTCGGCGGCCTGACCGCCGGCGGCAATGACGGCTCCAAGGTGACGGTGAACATTCCCAGCGTCGGCCGCGTGCCCAATGGTGCGACCGTCGAGCGCAGCGTCGATAATCCGTTCCTGCTCGGCGACAGCATTGTGCTGAACCTGCGCAGCGCAGATTTCACCACCGCCACCCGTCTGGCCGTGTCCATCAATAAGACCATGGGCGAGGGCACCGCCCAGCCGCTGGATGCCACCAGCGTACGCGTCAATGCGCCGCGTGACCCGGCGCAGCGCGTCGCCTACGTCTCCATGCTGGAGAATCTCGAGGTTGAGCCCGGCGAGGCACCGGCACGGGTGGTCGTCAATTCGCGTACCGGCACGGTGGTGATCGGTGCGCATGTGCGCGTCATGCCGGCGGCGGTCGCACACGGCAGTCTGACTGTGACCATCAGCGAGGACGTGCAGGTCAGTCAGCCGGCTCCGCTGGCACGGGTGGGCCAGACGGTGGTGACGCCCTCGTCCACGGTCGAGGTCGCCGAGGAGCCGGCGCGTATGTTCATGCTCGAACCCGGCATCACCCTCAACGACATCGTCGTCGCCGTGAATCGCGTCGGCGCCGCCCCCAGCGATCTGGTCGCCATCCTCGAGGCACTGAAAGAGGTCGGTGCGCTGCGGGCGGAGTTGATCGTTCTGTGAGAGATGCAGGATGGGTGGGGCGCAGTGTGGCCTATCGG
>JAIOJV010000089.1 GCA_019911805.1 Gammaproteobacteria bacterium | reverse complement strand
ATCCCCGATCCCCGAATCCCAGATCCCGATCCCCGAATCTCAGCCTCAGTCCTGCTCCAGCTCCAGATTGATGCCCAGCGAGCGGATTTCCTTCACCAGCACGTTGAAGGACTCCGGCATGCCGGCCTCCATGCGATGGTCACCGTCCACGATATTTTTGTACATCTTGGTGCGGCCGTTCACATCGTCGGATTTCACGGTCAGCATCTCCTGCAATGTGTAGGCGGCGCCATAGGCCTCCAGCGCCCACACCTCCATTTCGCCGAAGCGCTGACCACCGAACTGTGCCTTACCACCCAGCGGCTGCTGGGTGACCAGTGAGTACGGGCCGGTGGAGCGCGCGTGCATCTTGTCATCGACCAGATGGTTGAGCTTGAGCATGTACATGTAGCCCACGGTCACCGGGCGGTCGAAGACCTCACCGGTGTGGCCATCAATCAGCTCGGTCTGACCGGACTCCGGCAGGTCCGCCAATCTGAGCATGGTCTTGATCTCGGCCTCGGTTGCGCCATCGAATACCGGGGTCGCCATCGGCACACCCTGTTCCAGGTTGCGCGCCAGCTCGATTACCTCCGCGTCATTGAGCGACTTGATGTCTTCGGTCTTGCCGCTGCAGTTGTAGATCTCATCCAGGAACTTGCGGATGTCGGTAACCTTGTTGCCGTTGGCGACCATGTTGCCGAGCTTCAGACCCAGACCGCGCGCGGCCCAGCCGAGGTGCGTCTCCAGCACCTGACCGACGTTCATGCGCGAGGGCACGCCGAGCGGATTCAGTACGATGTCGACGGGGGTGCCATCAGCAGAATACGGCATGTCCTCCACCGGCACGATGGACGAGATCACACCCTTGTTGCCGTGACGACCGGCCATCTTGTCGCCGGGCTGTACGCGGCGCTTCACCGCCAGGTACACCTTGACCATCTTCAGCACGCCAGGGGCGAGATCGTCACCGGCCGTGATCTTCATGCGCTTCTCTTCGAGGCGCTTGTCGAACTCGGCACGGATACCCTTCAGTTGCTCGGCGGCCTTCTCCAACTGCTCGTTGGCGTCTTCGGCCTTGAGGCGGATCTCGAACCACTTTTCACGCGGCACCTCGGCGAGGTAACCCTTCTCGATCTTGGCACCGCTCTTGAGCTTGAGTGGCCCGCCCTCGGCGACCTTGCCCAGCAGGAGCTTCTCGACGCGGTGATAGACGTCTTCCTCCATGATGCGCATCTGGTCGTTCAGGTCCTTCTTCACCCCGGCCAGCATCTCGTTCTCGACCTGGATGGCACGCTTGTCCTTCTCGACGCCGTCACGGGTGAAGACCTGCACGTCGATCACGGTGCCGTCCATGCCGGAGGGCACGCGCAGCGAGGTATCCTTCACGTCCGAGGCCTTCTCGCCGAAGATCGCGCGCAGCAGCTTCTCTTCCGGTGTCAGCTGGGTCTCGCCCTTCGGCGTCACCTTGCCGACCAGAATGTCACCCGGCTTCACTTCCGCACCGATGTAGACGATGCCGGACTCGTCCAGCTTCGCCAGCGCGCCCTCGCCCACGTTGGGGATGTCACCGGTGATCTCCTCGGCACCCAGCTTGGTATCGCGGGCGACGCAGGTGAGCTCCTCGATGTGGATGGTGGTGAAGCGGTCTTCCTGCACCACGCGTTCGGAGATGAGGATGGAATCCTCGAAGTTGTAGCCGTTCCACGGCATGAACGCGACCAGCAGGTTCTGGCCCAGCGCCAGTTCACCCATGTCGGTGCTGGGGCCGTCGGCCAGCACATCGCCGCGGGCGATCACATCACCGATCTTGACCAGCGGCGACTGGTTGATACAGGTGTTCTGGTTGGAACGGGTGTACTTGGTCAGATTGTAGATATCCACGCCCGGTTCACCGGCGACGGTCTCGTCGTCGTTGACACGCACCACGATGCGGCCGGCATCGACGGAATCCACCACACCGCCACGGCGCGCGACCACGGTCACGCCGGAGTCGGTGGCGACGGAACGTTCCATGCCGGTGCCGACCAGCGGCTTTTCGGCACGCAGCGTCGGCACGGCCTGGCGTTGCATGTTCGAGCCCATCAGCGCACGGTTGGCGTCGTCGTGTTCCAGGAACGGAATCAACGAGGCGGCCACCGACACGATCTGCTTCGGCGACACGTCGATATAGTCGATACGATCCGGCGTTGACAGCGTGAACTCGTTCTGGTGACGACAGGACACCAGCTCGTCGATCAGGTGACCCTTCTCGTCGACGATCGCGTTGGCCTGTGCGATGACGTAACGGCCCTCCTCGATGGCCGACAGATACTGCACCTCGTCGGTCACGCGGCTGTCGACGACCTTGCGGTACGGCGTCTCGAGGAAGCCGTACTGATTGGTGCGCGCATACACCGACAGCGAGTTGATCAGGCCGATGTTCGGGCCTTCAGGGGTTTCAATCGGGCAGACGCGACCGTAGTGCGTCGGATGTACGTCGCGCACCTCGAAGCCGGCACGTTCGCGGGTCAGGCCGCCCGGGCCCAGGGCCGAGACGCGGCGCTTATGGGTGACTTCCGACAGCGGGTTGTTCTGGTCCATGAACTGCGACAGCTGACTGGATCCGAAGAACTCCTTGACTGCCGCGGCCACCGGCTTGGCGTTGATCAGTTCCTGCGGCATCAGGCCTTCGCTCTCGGCCAGGCTCAGCCGCTCCTTCACGGCGCGCTCGACCCGCACCAGGCCGATACGGAAGACGTTCTCGGCCATCTCGCCGACGCAGCGGATGCGACGGTTACCCAGATGGTCGATATCATCGACGAAGCCGTTGCCGTTGCGGATGTCGACCAGGGTGCGCATCACATGGATGATGTCGGAGCCCCAGTCGGCCAGCGCCTGCTTGAGCTCACCCCAGGTGATATCTTGCGCGCCCTTTCTCGCCACCAGACCCGGTAACTTCCTCATCTCGACAGTCAGGTCATCGACACGGATCTTGTGGCCGTCGTCCTTGGGCTTCACGCGGTCCTCGAGCTGCCTGGTCTGATAGACGTCGTCGATCAGGATGCCGGGGCCCTCGATTTCCTCGCGACCGACGCGGCGGTTGAACTTCATGCGGCCGACGGCCGACAGATCATAACGCTCGTCGGTGAAGAACAGATTGTTGAACAGGTTCTGCGCCGCCTCCTTGGTCGGAGGCTCACCCGGACGCATCATGCGGTAGATCTCGACCTGTGCCTCCAGCTCGGTGCGGGTGGGATCGATGCGCAGGGTCTCGGAGATGTACGGGCCACGGTCCAGATCGTTGACGTACAGCGTGTGCAGCTCGGTGATGCCGGCCTCGCGGATCTTCTTGATGAGCTCCGCGGTCAATTCGTCATTGGCGTTGGCCACGACCTCCCCGGTCGAGGTGTCGACGATGTTGTGCGCCAGCACTTTGCCTTCCAGATAGTCGTCGGGGACCACCAGATCCTTCACACCGGACTTCTCCAGTTCGCGGATGTGGCGCGCGGTGATGCGCCGGCCTTCCTCGACCAGGGTCTTGTCGCCGACGATGATCTCGAAGGTCGCGGTCTCACCGCGCAGGCGCTCCGGGACCAGATCCAGCGTCACCTGATCCTTGCCCAGGTGGAAGGTATTGGTCTCGAAGAACAGCTCGAGGATCTGCTCGACATCGTAGCCGAGCGCGCGCAGCAGAATGGTTGCCGGCAGCTTGCGGCGGCGGTCGATGCGCACGAACAGGCAGTCCTTGGGATCGAACTCGAAGTCCAGCCAGGAGCCGCGATACGGGATTACGCGCGCGGAGAACAGCAGCTTGCCGGAGGAATGCGTCTTGCCCTTGTCGTGATCGAAGAACACGCCCGGGGAACGGTGCAGCTGCGACACGATGACGCGCTCGGTACCGTTCACCACGAAGGTGCCGGTATCGGTCATGAGCGGCAGTTCACCCATGTAGACTTCCTGCTCCTTGATGTCCTTGACGGTCGGCGTATCGCCGCCGGCCTCCTTGTCGTAGATGACCAGCCGCACCAGCGCGCGCAGCGGCGCGGCGTAGGTCATGCCGCGCATCTGACATTCCTTCACGTCGAAGGTGGGCTCGCCCAGCCGATAACTCACATACTGCAGCGCAGCATTGCCGGAGTAGCTGGTGATCGGGAATACCGATGAGAAGGCGGCATGCAGCCCGGCATCGGCGCGCTTGTCAGCACGCTTGTCGAGTTGCAGGAAGCCCCGGTACGACTCGATCTGAGTCGCCAGCAGAAAAGGGACTTCAAGGATGCTGGGGCGCTTGCCGAAATCCTTGCGAATGCGTTTTTTCTCGGTGAAGCTGTAGCCCATCGGTATTCCTCTCTGAAATGCAGGTTCTAGGTCCTAGGTTCTAGGGCTGAGGCGAAGGAAGAAGGTTTTCCCTCGGCCCTAGAACCTAGAACCTAGAACCTAGTATCTTTAAGTAACGGGAAAAGGCCGGCAGCGAGATTACGCTACCAGCCCGGTCCCTGCTTGAGCCCGGGTGCGCGGTGCACACCCGGGTACAAGGTGCAGAAGCTCGATTTTACTTGACCTCGACGCTTGCGCCGGCCTCGTCCAACTGCTTCTTGATGTCGTCTGCCTCGGCCTTGGACACGCCTTCCTTGATGGTCGCCGGAACGCCTTCGACCATGTCCTTGGCCTCTTTCAGGCCCAGGCCGGTGATGCCACGGACCGCCTTGATGACGTTGACCTTGTTGGCACCAAAGCTGGTCATGATGACGTTGAATTCGGACTGCTCTTCGGCAGCCGCGGCAGCACCACCGGCGGCGGCCATCGGCGCAGCCGCCACGGCGGCGGCAGCCGACACACCGAATTTCTCTTCCATCGCGGAAATCAGGTCGACGACCTCCATCACGCTCATGCTGCCGATGGTTTCGAGGATGTCTTCTTTGGAAACGGCCATGATCAATTACTCCTGTGACTCTTGTCCGCGTAGCACGCGGCTGGAAATGTAAAAAACGGGTTAGGCTGCCGTCTGCTTCTGGTCGCGGATCGCGGCCACCGTACGCACCAGCTTGCCGGGCACTTCGTTGATCGTGCGGGCAAGCTTCTCGATCGGGGCCTTCATCACGCCCATCAACATAGCCAGGGCCTGGTCGCGGGTCGGCAGGCTGGCGAGACGTTCGATGTCCCCGGCCGCCAGCAACTGGCCACCTACGGACACAAACTTCACGATCAGCTTGTCATTGCCCTTGGCAAAGTCGCGAACTACGCGTGCCGCTGCGCCCGGATCGGCCTGGGAAAAGGCCAGTACCAACGGCCCCACCAGTTCGGGAGAGATGCACTCGAATTCGGTACCCGCCACGGCCCTGCGTGCCAGGGTGTTCTTGACCACACGCACATACACACCGTCTTCGCGCGCCTTCTTGCGCAGCTCGGTGAGTTGTCCGACGGTCAGGCCGCGATACTCGGCGGCCACTGCGGACAGGGCTGTCGCAGCCACCTCCGCCACCTCGGCGACGACAGTCTTCTTTTCTGCAAGACTCAGTGCCATCGTTTACCTCCTGGAATGCGCAACCGAAGCCACGCATCCGGACCACTACTGAAGGAGTCGGTTGAGGGGCAGAATTCAATTCTGCCCCCTTTCCTTCTCCGCGGTACGGTGGCCACGGACAAGAAATCCTGTCTGGGGCGACACCATCTGCGCAGGCCGTTGCCATTAAGCTGCGATGCGGTCGGGGACAGAATTCAATTCTGTCCCCATTCGATCTACAGCACCTGCGGTCTTTGACGGCGGATGCTGTTACCAGGGCCGAGGTTCTAGGTGCTAGGGCCGAGGGAAAACCTTCTTCCTTTACCCCAGTCCTGGCACCTCGGTCCAGCAACTGCAAAACGCCACAAAGTTCTTTAAAACCAGGGCCCAGGTTCTAGGTGCTAGGGCCGAGGGGGAAACCTTCTTCCTACCTCGGTCCTGATACCTCGGCCCAACAACTGCAAAACGCTATAATATCTTTTAAAATCAGGGCCTGGGGTCTGGGCTCCAGGGCCGAGGGAATCAGACGATTTTCCTCGGCCCTAGTACCTAGCACCTAGCACCTGAATCAAACCAATGTCGCCTGATCCAGGACCACACCCGGACCCATGGTGGTCGAAACGGTGACCTTCTTCATGTAAACGCCCTTGGCGGTGGACGGCCTTATCCTGTTCAGATCTGCCAGCAGCGCCTGCAGGTTCTCCTTGAGGGCGCTGACCTCGAAGTCCACCTTGCCGATGGTGCAGTGGATGATGCCCGCCTTGTCGGTGCGGTAGCGGACCTGGCCGGCCTTGGCATTCTTCACTGCCTCGGCGACGTTGGGGGTCACGGTACCGACCTTCGGGTTCGGCATCAGCCCGCGTGGACCGAGGATCTGGCCCAGTTGACCGACGATGCGCATAGCATCCGGGCTGGCGATGACGACGTCGAAGTCCATGCTGCCGCCTTTGATGCTCTCGGCCAGATCTTCGAAACCGACGATGTCGGCGCCGGCGGCCTTGGCGGCGTCGGCATTGGCGCCCTGTGCGAACACCGCGACGCGCACGCTCTTGCCGGTGCCGTTCGGCAGTACGGTGGAGCTGCGCACGACCTGGTCGGACTTGCGCGGATCGACACCGAGGTTCACCGCGACATCGACCGATTCCTTGAACTTGGCGCTCGCCAGCTGCTTCAGCAGGTCGAACCCTTCTTCCGCGGCGTACAGCTTGCCGGGGGTGATCTTTTCATTGATCGCCTTGATACGCTTGGACAGTTTCGTCATGGCTCAACCCTCCACGTCCAGACCCATGCTGCGGGCGCTACCGGCGATGGTGCGCACCGCGGCATCCATATCGGCCGCTGTCAGATCGGGCATCTTGGCCGTGGCGATCTCCTCGAGCTGGGCACGCGAGACCTTACCGACCTTTTCGCTGTTGGGACGTGCGCTGCCACTCTCGACACCGGTCGCCTTCTTCAGCAACACCGTTGCGGGCGGTGTCTTGGTGATGAACGTGAAGCTGCGGTCGCTGTAGACGGTAATGACCACCGGCAGCGGCAGGCCCGGCTCGACACCCTGGGTCTGGGCGTTGAACGCCTTGCAGAACTCCATGATATTGACGCCGTGCTGGCCCAGCGCCGGACCGACGGGCGGACTCGGATTGGCCTTGCCAGCTGCGACCTGCAGCTTGATGTACGCTTGGATTTTCTTTGCCATGACGACCTCTGTAGCGGGTGCAAGCGCCTGTTGTCAGGCTCCCCTGTTAAATTCAGATGCAAGTTGCAAGATACAAGATGCAAGTCAAACCCTCTCATACCACGAAAAGCGACTTGTATCTTGTATCTTGTCCCTCGTCTCTTGTATGTCGTATCTTGCCACTGGCAAGACCCTTTGCGTGTCACGCCAGTGACAAGATACAAGGTGCAAGAGACAAGTGGCCGGTTGAATCAGGAACCCGGGTTTTCTTGTCTCTTGTAACTTGCAACTTGTCTCTCAGTAAAAGGCATGACCCGATCACCGGTCATGCCTTTTCAACCTGACTGAACTCCAGTTCAACCGGCGTCGAGCGGCCGAAGATAAGCACTGCCACGCGCAGGCGGCTCTTCTCGTAGTTGACCTCTTCGACGACGCCGTTGAAGTCGTTGAAGGGGCCGTCGGTGACGCGGACCACCTCGCCCGGCTCGAACAGCACCTTGGGCCTGGGTTTCTCCACGCCTTCCTGGATGCGCTGCAGAATGGATTCCGCTTCGCGATCCGTGATCGGCGCCGGCCGGTCACTGGTGCCACCGATGAATCCCATGACCTTCGGCACGTTCTTGACGAGGTGCCAGGTGTCGTCGTCCATCTCCATCTGCACCAGGACATAGCCCGGAAAGAACTTGCGCTCGCTCTTGCGCTTCTGGCCCTCGCGTATCTCCACGACCTCTTCAGTCGGGATCAGGATCTCGCCGAACCTGTCCTGCAACCCGTGACGCGCGATGTGATCGATCAACGAGCGCTTGACCTGATTCTCGAAGCCCGAATAGGCGTGCACTACATACCAACGCTTGGTCATGCCTCAGCCTCCCTGCCCAGTCAGCAGGCGGACTGCCCAGAGCAGTAGCATGTCTAACAACCAGAGCAAAATACCCATGAAGATGACCACTGCGAACACGACCAGCGTGGTCTGAATGGTTTCCTGCCGCGTCGGCCAGACGACCTTGCGCACCTCGGTGCGGGCATCGGCGGCGAAGCCGAGCAGGCGCCCACCCACCGCGGTCTGCGCCACGATGACCAGCGCGATACCCGCTGCGGCCAGGAGGCCCAACACCCGCAACAACAGGGAATGATCGGCGTAGTAGTAGAACCCGATGACCGCCGCCACAAGCAAGGTCACGGCCGCGACCAATTTTGCGGTATCCAATCCCGACCCTTCTGTCTCGACCTTCGAATTCATCTTCAACCCAGATACAAGAGTCAAGATACAAGAAACAAGTAAAACACCCAGGCTTTACTTGTTTCTTGTATCTTGACTCTTGTATCTCCGACTAAATGGCAGGCCAGGAGGGAATCGAACCCCCAACCTGCGGTTTTGGAGACCGCCGCTCTGCCAATTGAGCTACTGGCCTAATAAATTCAGATACAAGTTTCAAGAGACAAGATAGCAAGTAACACCTAAATCCTGGCATCGGCCTTCGATACAAACGGTTTTACTTGCCTCTTGCATCTCTCATGTAGATACAAGTCCAAACGGTTTCGACTTGTATCTTGCCTCTTGTCTCTTGCATCTTATTCAATGATCTTCGCCACCACGCCGGCGCCGACGGTGCGGCCACCTTCGCGGATCGCAAAACGCAGACCCTCTTCCATCGCGATCGGCGCGATCAGCGACACCGTCA
>JAIOJV010000088.1 GCA_019911805.1 Gammaproteobacteria bacterium | reverse complement strand
CTCCCGCCCTAAGCACATTCGCTTGCGGACAGTCGCGGACTGTCACCGTGAGGCGGCGAAGGTCTACCGCGACATGCGCGCCGGGAATATCGAACCGCAGGAAGGCACGCGGCTGGTGTACGTGCTGTCCCAGATCAGCAGCATGATTACAGTCGGCGAGCTTGAGGCCCGCATAGCAGCATTGGAGGAACTTACTGATGAGGAAGCTTGAGGAACGGATAGCACGACTCGAACAGAAGCGGGGCGGCAGCGAACCGCCGCCGCTGATCCCTGCCATGATCTTTGACGGCGAGACTGTGACCAGTTGCATGGTGATACCTGCCGGCGTGGCGGGCGGCCTGAGCGCGTTCTATGAGCGCCGAAAGTGGCGCGACCGTGCAACCTGCCCAGACGCTGACACATGCCCGCACGCCGGGCACTGTGTAGCGACACCCGAAGCTTGAAGGCTCGCGAGGGTTCCCGAATCTTCGCAGTAGCCAGTGGCAAGGGCGTTATGTCTCAGCTCATCTCGTTACTTTCGATGATGTGCTGATGAGGTGCTCAAAGCCCTTCGCACTGAGGTGGCAGCTGGTCGCCGCTTTCTCAATTGCTACTTCGTATGTCTCGCCTTCCGCTCGCAGCTTCGTGAAAAGTTTGATGGCCTCCATGTCGCGGAGGATCGCAGCGCCCGGCCTTCCTTTCGGTCGCCCCTTACCTTTGCGTGAGTGCTTGGTGAGAATGTCCGCCGCTAGGTTTGCGATTGCGCCATCCAACACAGACACCCCGTACGCGTGCCCCCTGAGCACACACGCCAGCAAGGCATAGTCGCCCTGTTCGGCTGCGCTTTTCACTTTTTCGATTTCTTCGGTGTCCATGCTCAACCCTCCGCACCAGCACGCCGCAGGGTAACGACATTCCCACTATCACGTTTCCAGTGCTTACCGGCCTCGCACGCGAGCATGAAGTCAGTCCAGATATTCAGCGCGGCGCGGCGTTCGGTCATGTAGTCGTGTTGATCGTAGACGGCTACCAGCCCACCCAGCGAATGATTCAGGCAGCGTTCCGCGACGATCAGATTGACCCCTAGTGCGGCAAGGTGGCTGCGCGCCGTAGAGCGCAGATCGTGCGGGGTGAAGCGCCGTACCTTGTCGCCTAGGCGCTCGCTGAGCTTGTGAAGCTGGGCGTTCAATGCGCGCTGTTCAAAGAACACGTCGCCGCCGTTGTTCTTTCTGCGGCGCTGCTGGCGGGCGGGGAGCACGTAGGGAGAGCCGCACGCGAAGGGTTGCAATTCCTCGAACCAGCCCACGACAGCGGGCGGCAGCGGAATGGTGAACCCCTTGCCGGTCTTGCTGTTTGCGTCAGGGATGAACCATTCGGCCCGCTCGAAATCGACATGCGCCCATTCGGCCCGCGCAAGCTCGCCGATGCGTACACACGTCGCCAGCAGAATTTTCACAGCTAGGGCGTTCTCTGTGCCGATAGTGGGCAGCGCCGGCAGAATCACGCGGAGTTCTTCTTCGGTCAGCTTCAACCGCTGTCGCTTTGGCTCTGGCTTGCCGCAGATTGCCGAAACCGACACCCCGGCGCAGGGGTTCGCCTGCACTACATGCCGGGCAACGCCGTGTTTGAAGATTTCCGACGTGGCCGTGAACACCAGTTCCGCCACGTTGATTGAGCGCTTGCCGACTGCCTCAATAAGCGCGACGACATCGGCAGTTGTCACGTCGCGCGCCGGGAGCTTCCCCAGCTTGGGCAAAATGACATCTTCGATATGGTGCCGGCGCTGCTTGATGGTGTTGGCCGCAAGCCGGGGAAACACCTTGTCCATGTAGTCGGCTGCCAGTTGCTTGAAGCTCTGCGCCGCTGCGCGTTCGATGTTCTCCCGCTGCTTCTCTCTGGCGACATCGACGCCCTTCTGAATCTTCACTCGCGCCTCAAGCGCTTCTTCCTTGGCGCGCTTGATGGAGTAGTCGGGATAGCGTCCGATGCTCAGTTCGCGAGGCTTGCCGCTGAATCGGTAGCGCAGCACCCATGCGGCTGCGCCACTCGCAGAAAGCGTGAAGGTGAGGCCGGGCACTTCGCCTTGAGCCTTCGAGACAGGCCGTCCGGCTTTGATCCAGTGCCTGATTTGAACGTCCGTCAGATTTCCCATTGAGCACCCCCCCTGTCTAGCTACACACCTAGCTACACAGATCATATGCGATGGGGTGATACGTTGGAAAGTTAATTGAGACGAAAAGTTGTGAAATAACGGCGGGTTGCTACGTATTGTGTAGTGTTGTGCAGCTACACGAAATGCTCATTTAAGTTACAGGTAGCGATTTTCATTTTTGTTGGTTTAACCACGAAGGACACAAAGGACACGAAGGAAATCGTTGTTCAAGCTAATTCCAAAATCACCGCCATGGTCTCACCGGGGCCCGGTGGTCGTTTCCTGCGTATTACTTTGTGTCCTTCGTGTCCTTTGTGGTTAATGGACATCAAGCCGCCAGTCCCGAATGCCGCAGCAGCGCGTCGATGGTTGGTTCGCGGCCGCGGAAGTCGATGAACAGCTCCATGGGCTCGCGTGAGCCGCCGCGTTCCAGGATGCTGGTCAGGAAGCGCATGCCCGTCTCGTGGTCGAAGATGCCGGCCTCCTCGAAGGCGGCGAAGGCGTCCGCCGACAACACCTCGGCCCATTTGTAACTGTAGTAGCCCGCCGCGTAGCCACCGGCGAAGATGTGCGAGAAGCTGTGTGGGAAGCGGTTGAATGCCGGTGGACGCAGTACTGCGACCTGTTGGCGCACCGCGTCGAGGGTCTCATAAATCCGGCCGCCGGTGGCCGGATCGTAATCGCGGTGGAGGCGGAAATCGAAGATCGAAAACTCCAGTTGCCGCACCATCTGCATGGCCGACTGAAAATTCTTCGCCGCCGTCATGCGTTCGAACAGCTGCTGCGGTAGCGGTTCGCCGGTCTGGTAGTGCCCGGCGATGAGATCCAGCGCCTCGCGTTCCCAGCACCAGTTCTCCATAAACTGACTGGGTAGCTCGACGGCGTCCCAGGCGACGCCGTTGATACCGGACACGCCGGCGTAGTCGATCTGGGTGAGCATGTGATGCAGCCCGTGGCCGAATTCATGGAACAGCGTGATCACCTCGTCATGGGTGAACAGCGCCGGATCCTGGCCGATCGGCGGGGAGAAGTTGCAGGTCAGATATGCGACCGGTGTCTGCAGGCCGGTGGCCGTCATGCGTCGGGCGATGCAGTCATCCATCCAGGCGCCGCCGCGCTTGTGCGGGCGCGCGTACAGATCGAGATAGAACTGGCCGCGCAGCTGCCCCGTGCTGTCCTTGATGGAGTAGAAGCGGACATCGGGATGCCAGCTGTCGACACCCTGCTCCGCCGTGATGTTCAGACCGTAGAGCCGGTTGACCACGGCGAACATGCCCGGTAACACGCGGGTCTCCGGGAAATAGGGCTTCAGCTCTTCCTGCGAGATGGCGTAGGTGTGCTGGCGCAGTTTTTCGGAGTAGTACGGTATATCCCAGGATTCGAGTTCCAGCACGCCGTGCTGCTCGCGGGCGAAGCGGTGCAGCTCGTCGAGGTCGGCGATTGCCTTGGGCCGCGAGCGGTCGGCCAGGTCGGTGAGAAAGCGCATCACCTGGTCGGTGCTCTGCGCCATCTTGGTTGCGAGGGAGCGTTCGGCGTAGTTGGCGAAGCCGAGTAGTTGTGCCGCCTCGTGCCGCAGCGCCAGGATCCGCTCCATGGTAGGGCCGTTGTCCCATTGGCCGGCATGCGGGCCTTCATCGGAGGCACGGGTCACATAGGCCGTGTACAGCTCGCGGCGCAGTTCGCGGTCGTCGGCATAGGTGAGCACCGGGTAATAGGATGGGTATTCCAGGTTGAACACCCAACCCTCCAGACCCTCGCGTTCGGCCGTCTGCCGGGCGAGCGCGGTGGCGTTGTCCGGCAGGCCGCGCAGACGCTGTTGGTCGGTGATCTGCAGCTTCCAGGCGTTGGTGGCGTCGAGCAGATTCTCCTCGAATTTCGCCTGCAGCGACGACAGCTCCTGCATGAGCGCTTTGTAGCGTTCACGCTGCGCCAGTGGCAGGGCGACGCCGGACAGCCGGAAATCCCGCAGGGCATTGTCGATGATCTTGCGCTGTGCGGTATCGAGCCGCACGCATTCGGGGCCGTCGGCGAGCTGTTTGTAGGCCTGATACAACGCCTCGTTCTGGCCCATCTCGGTGCCATACTCCGACAGCTTCGGCAGGCAGGCATTGTAGGCCGCCCGCAGCGCCTCGGAGTTGATCACGGAATTCATATGACTGACCGGCGACCAGGCACGCGACAGCCGGTCCTCGACGTCCTCGATGGGCTGGACCAGGTTCGCCCAGGTGTAGGTCGTGTTCTCACCGAGTACGCGCGCCACGGTGGCGCGGCAGTCGGCGAGCAGGGTGTCCAAGGCCGGCTCGACGTGGTCGGGCGTGATCCGCGAAAACGGCGGCAGTCCGGTCAGGCCGAGCAGTGGGTTGTCGCTCATGGGCTTCCTCACAGGGTCTTCAATGACGGACCGGGGTGATCGGCCGGTACTCTAGCATGCGGCCCCAGGGCGGGCCAAAGTGACGCGGCTGTCGCTCCAATATAGCCACGGAAGTGCAGGGAACAACATCGGAAACGGTGATGCTATTGTTTCTCCCTTCCGTGTCTTTCCCAGTGCTTCCGTGGCTATAATCCGGACTTCCAGGATGATTACGGTAGCTGCCACATGCCCCGACACTACGATCTGATCGCCATCGGCGCCGGCAGCGGCGGTCTCTCAGTGGCTGAGCGCGCCGCCCGCTACGGGGCGAAATGCGCCGTCATCGAGAGCGGTCCGCTGGGTGGTACCTGCGTCAACGTCGGCTGCGTGCCCAAGAAGGTGATGTGGTTCGGCGCCGGCCTGGCGCATGCCCTGGAGGATGCCGCCGGGTATGGTTTCACGCTCGGTACCTACCGCTTCGACTGGTCGACGTTGAAGCGCGGGCGTGACCGTTACGTACGCGGTATCACCACCTGGTACCACACGTATCTGGCCGACTCCGACATCGATGCGATCACCGGCCGTGCACGTTTCGTCGATGCACACACCCTGGAAGTCGATGGCGAGACCTACACGGCGGATCACATCGTCATCGCCACCGGCGGTTCCCCGACGCTGCCCGATCTGCCCGGTGCCGAATTCGGCATCACCTCGGATGGTTTCTTTGAGCTCGAGGCACTACCGCGCCGGGTCGCCATCGTTGGCGCGGGCTACATCGCCGTCGAGCTGGCCGGCATGCTGCGGGCGCTGGGCGCGGAGGTAACCCTGGTGCTGCGGGGCGAACACCTGCTGCGCGGTTTCGATGCCATGCTGCGCGAGAGCCTGATGGAGGAAATGCTCGGTGCCGGTGTGAACATCCTCGGCGGCACGCAAGTACAGGCACTGGAGCGCGATGCCGACGGGGTGTTGACCATTGCCTGCAGCAGTGGTCAGCGACTGGAGGGTTACGACCAGCTCATCTGGGCGATCGGCCGCACCCCGGCCACGGCGGACCTGAATCTGGACGCGGCCGGTGTGGTACGCGACGCCGACGGCTGTGTCCCGACCGATGTCTTCGAGGCCACCAATGTGCCCGGCATTTATGCGGTCGGCGACGTCAACGGCAAGGTACAGCTCACGCCCGTGGCCATCGCCGCCGCCCGGCGCCTGGCCGACCGCCTGTTCGGCGGCATGACGGATCGCCATCTGGATTATGGGCTCATCCCGACGGTGGTGTTCAGCCACCCGCCCATCGGGACCGTCGGCCTTACCGAAGAAGAGGCGCGCGCCCGGCACGGTGACGGCGTGACCATCTACAGTACCCGCTTCGCACCCATGTACCATGCCCTGAGCGGCCGCCGGGAGCAGACGGCCATGAAGCTGGTCACGGTCGGCGCCCTGGAGAAGGTGGTCGGCTGTCACATCATCGGCCAGGGCGCTGACGAGATGCTGCAGGGCTTCGCCGTCGCCATCCGCATGGGCGCGACCAAGCGCGACCTGGATGACACGATCGCCATCCACCCGACCAGCTCGGAAGAACTGGTGACGATGCGGTGATAGGTCCTAGGTGCTAGGTTCTAGGGACTAGGGGTAGTAGACATCGCCCAGTGCATCTCCCCTAGTTCCTAGAACCTAGTACCTAGGACCTGATCTTATGCCCCTCCGTCCTTTCGAATCGAAACATCCGCGCATCGCCGCCAGCGCCTACATCGATCCCCAGGCCCTCGTCATCGGTGATGTCGAGATCGGTGCCGATGCCTCGTTGTGGCCGAATGTGGTCGTCCGAGGCGATATCCACTCCATCAAAATTGGAGCCAGCACCAATATTCAGGATGGATCTGTTTTACATGTCTCCCATGACAGCGAGTTCGCCCCCGGTGGATTTGCCCTGGCCATCGGGCGCGGGATCACTGTCGGTCACCAGGTCATCCTGCATGGGTGCGTAATAGAAGATAACTGTCTGATCGGCATGGGCTCTATCGTTATGGATGGGGCGCGGATCGCTGCCGGGACGATGCTCGGCGCAGGCAGTCTGGTCACGCCCGGCAAGGAGCTGGAGGGCGGCTACCTTTGGGCCGGCCGACCGGCCAGGCGGGTCCGGGCGCTGGCCGCGGACGAGCGGCGCTATCTGGTCTACTCGGCCGAGCACTATGTCCGCCTGAAAAACCGGCATCGCGCGGGGCTGGGTTGAGGTTATACTCGCCTCAGCCGGGTCCTGGGCACCATCGGGCCAGGTTTCAATAACAATCCCGACAACGGGCTGTCTGGGAGGCAGCATAACCTTAAAAATAAGGCGAGGTGGCCATGAATCTCTTCATTGGAGATCTGCCCATCAATGCCACGGAAGGCGATCTGTGCCGGCTGCTGCAGTTGAGGCAGCGCGACGTTGCGCGTCGGTTGCGCATCTTCAAGAAAGCCGCACGGGATGGACATACACGCCGTTTCGGTCTGCTGCACGTCGCAGCCGGTACGGACCTGCGCAAGCTCCTGGATCGGGGGCGCGGACTCGAACTCCACGGCCAGCGGCTGAACGTACGGGAATTCGTCCCGCGCGCGGTCGGCAACGAACGTCGGGCGCTGGATTGGCGGCAGCGGCCTTGGCCGCACCCCGAGCGGCGGCAGGCGGAGCGGCGGGCCGGCATTTCCTAGCACAGTAGAGGGCCGACCCGGGTGGTACACGGCTCGCGCCGGTGATGATCGCACCAGGGCGTCGGCAGCCCGCTAGCAGCCGGCGCGCAGCTGCGCGATCACCGGGGCGGTAGCGGCCCGCACACCCCGCCAGATGAAAAAGGCCTCGGCGGCCTGTTCGACCAGCATACCCAGCCCATCCAGTGCCTGTGTGCAGCCCTGCGCCCGCGACCAGCGGACGAACACCGTCGGCTCGCTGCCGTACATCATGTCGTAGGCGCAGGCGTCGGGGGCGAATACCGTCGCCGGCAACGGCGGCACCACGCCGGACAGGCTGGCCGCGGTGGCATTGATCACCAGATCGAAAGGCTGCCCCACCAACCCTTCGAAACCACTGCTGACGACCGGGCCCGCCGCGGCAAAGATCGTGGCCAGTTCATGGGCGCGTGCGGGTGTGCGGTTGGCAATCAGCAGGCGTGCCGGCCGTTCTGCCAACAACGGCTCGATCACCCCGCGCGCGGCGCCGCCGGCGCCGACCAGCAGTACTCGCCGTCCCTCGATGTGGACCCCGTGGTTGTCACGCAGGTCGCGTACCAGGCCGATGCCGTCGGTGGTATCCCCGCACAGCCGCCCCGCGTCGTCCCACCACAGGGTGTTGACGGCACCGGCGCGTACGGCCCGCGGCGCGTGCCGGGTCGCGAGCCGCCAGGCGTCCTGCTTGAATGGGACGGTGACGTTCAGGCCCTTGCCACCGTCGCGACGGAATGCAGCGACGGCCGCGGCGAACTGTCCGATGTCTGCCAGGATGGCGTCATATTCCATCGCCTGGCCGGTCTGCAGGGCGAATTGCCGGTGGATCAGCGGTGATTTGCTGTGGGCGATGGGGTTGCCCATGACCGCGTACCGGTCGAGTCGAGCGGTGGTGTTCACCCGAAGAGGGCCTTCAGTATATAAAAGAAAATGATCGACAGGATTGCACCGGCCGGCAGCGTGATGATCCAGGACAGGAAGATCGTGCGTACCACATCCATGTTGAGGGCCCCGATGCCGCGCGCCAGGCCGACACCCAGTACGCCGCCCACCAGGGTGTGGGTGGTCGAGACCGGCAGTCCCGTACCGGAGGCCAGCACCACCGTGGTGGCCGCCGCCAGGGTCGCGGCGAAGCCGCGGCTGGGTGTCAGTTCGGTGATGCCCGTGCCGAGCGTGGCGATGACCTTGTGGCCATAGGTGACCAGGCCGATGACGATGCCAGCGCCGCCGAGCAGGAGGATCCAGGTGGGCATGCTGCTCTGCTGTGCAACACGGCCGCCGCTCTCGACGATGCCGATGACCGCGGCCAATGGACCGACGGCGTTGGCCACGTCATTGGATCCGTGCGCGAAGGCCATGGCGCAGGCGGTGACCATCATCAGGATACCGAACACCTTCTCGACACTATTGAAGTGAAAGTCGCTGTTCTCACGCGGATCGAACTTCAGGCGGCTGATGGCGAAGATGCCGCCCAGCGTGACCAGCAGGCCGATGGCGATGGCGATGGCATAGCCCTGCCCCACATCGAGTTCGAGCCCCGTGTGCGACAGCCCCTTCTGGATAGTGACGAGCGAGATGATGAAGCCGGCCAGAAAGATGTAGACGGGCACGTGGCGCTTGGCCGCCTGCAGCGGGTCATGGGCGTTGAGGATGAACACCTGTACGCTGACGAACAGCCAATAGGCGAGGATGCCGGCCAATGTGGGTGACACGACCCAGCTCATGACGATGGAGCCGACCTTGCCCCAGTGGACGGCATCGAAGCCGACACCGACTGTCGCGAAGCCGACGATGGCACCGACGATGGAATGCGTGGTCGAGACCGGCCAGCCGCGCTGCGAGGCGAGCATCAGCCAGATACCGGCCGCGAGCAGCGAGGCGAGCATGCCGAAGACCAGCAGCTCCGGATCGTCTGTAAACAGGCTGGCATCGAGCATGCCGCTGCGGATGGTCGCGGTGACCTCACCGCCGGCGAGGTAGGCACCCAAGAATTCGAAGATCGCGGCGACGATGATGGCCTGACGTATGGTCAGGGCGCGTGAGCCGACCGAGGTGCCCATGGCGTTGGCGACGTCGTTGGCGCCAACGCCCCAAGCCATGAAAAAACCGAACGTACAGGCCAGGACGATGAAGATCGTAGCGTGGTCCATGTGGATCCCGGTGAGTCAGCTCAGTCGCGGATAATCAACGTGCGAGCATGAGCTCGAGGCGGCTGCCGACGCGCTGGGACAGGTCGGCCAGATCGCCGATCCAATCGATCACACGGTACAGGAACATCACCTCGACGGGTGGCAACTCGGTTTCACGCTTGAACAATGCTGCACGCACGCGTACCTGGATTTTGTCGGTATCGCTTTCGATCTGGTCGAGCTTGCGGATGATGGAGTGGACCAGGTCGACCTCACCGCCGCGAAAGCCGGTCTCGACCAGTTCGTCCAATTCGTTGATGGCCGCCTGCGCCTGCATGGCAGCATCGATACAGCGCTCGAGGTAGGTCGTGAACAGTGGTGGCAAGGGGTCGGGGATG
This sequence comes from Gammaproteobacteria bacterium, assembly GCA_019911805.1. Classification (NCBI taxonomy): domain Bacteria; kingdom Pseudomonadati; phylum Pseudomonadota; class Gammaproteobacteria; species Gammaproteobacteria bacterium. The sequence continues at coordinate 86,136 of JAIOJV010000088.1, read as the reverse complement.
ACCATCTCGCGGCCGGTGATCAGGCCGGCGATGTCCTTGGCACGGTTGGCGATCTTGTCCTGGGAGGTGAGGACCTCGAGGACGTCGCGCCGCGAGACCGGCATGAACAGGCTGTGGGGCAATTGCAGGCGCATCTCGCGCTTGAGCTTGTCGGCGTCCCGTTCGAGTTGCGCGACGTGCGCCTGGTGGGCGCGCGCCTCGTCCCAGTCCTCCGCCAGAACCGCCTTCATGAATGGCCGCAGCGCCTGGACGCAATCGATGACGGCCGCCATCTGGCGCTGCAGGGGTCTGATCGGCGAGACACCGAACAGGCTGGAGATCGTGGTGCGTACCATACCGGTACCTCGGTGGCTCGGGATGACCGGCGTAATTGTAACCTGAAACCCGTGTGCAGGCTCAGCCCGGTTCACGCAGCCAGGTGGCCGCCTGTTTGGCGAAGTAGGTCAGGATGCCGTCGGCACCGGCGCGCTTGCAGGCCAGCAGGGATTCGAGCACCACCGCACGCTCGTCCAGCCAGCCGTTCTGGCTGGCGGCCTTGAGCATGGCGTATTCGCCGCTGACCTGATAGACGAAGGTCGGTGCCCCGAACCGGTCCTTTACGCGCCGCACGATGTCCAGATAGGGCATGCCTGGTTTGACCATGATCATGTCGGCGCCTTCCTGCAGATCCAGGGCGACCTCGCGAAGCGCCTCGTCGCTGTTGGCGGGGTCCATCTGATAGCTGTATTTATTCCCTGCGCCCAAGTTTGCCGCTGAACCCACGGCATCCCGGAACGGCCCGTAGAAACTGGAGGCGTACTTGGCGGAATAGGCGAGGATACGGGTGTTGATGTGGCCGGCCGCCTCGAGTGCCGAGCGGATGCGGCCGATGCGGCCATCCATCATGTCCGACGGCGCGACCACGTCGGCACCGGCGGCGGCGTGCGACAGCGCCTGTTTCACCAGCACCTCGACGGTCGCGTCGTTGAGCACGTAGCCGGAGGCATCGATCAACCCGTCCTGGCCGTGGGTGGTGAAGGGATCGAGTGCCACATCGGTGATCACGCCCAGCTCCGGATGGGCCTGCTTGAGCGCGTGGACCGCCCGCTGTGCCAGGCCCTCGGGATTGAAGGCGTCGCGCGCGTCCTCGCTCTTGCCTGCGGCGGGTGGTACCGGGAACAGGGCGACGGCGGGGATACCCAGTCCGACCAGTTCGTCGGCCTCCTTGAGCAGTTCGTCGATGCTGACGCGCTCGACGCCTGGCATGGATGCGACCGGTACTCGCTGCCCACTGCCTTCGACGACAAACATGGGGTAGATGAGGTCGTCTGTGCTCAGCCGCTGCTCGCACATAAGTCGTCGCGAAAACGGGCTACGCCGCATACGCCGCATGCGTACCTGCGGGAAAGCGCCCGTGCCGGTATCGAATTCGCTCACTGCCGCGACCCTCGCCTGTCAGAAATCGGAAGCCGAGTGTACCGGCTGAGACTGCAGGCGTCACGGTGGACGCGTGCTAGCATGCCCCGGAGCCTGTCGGGCTCGGGGTTGAGTCACTGCGCCGGCGGGATAGCAGCCCATTTTCCCGATCCTGCTCGTCAAATAGCTACGGCTATTCTTTTCGAAGGATCGAAAAAACGACCTCGCTCTCTCGCCCGGCTCGTTACGACCGCCCGCGACCGACAGGCTCCGGGCGTGTCAGAGGTACCCTGGAGATGCCTTCATCCGACTATCGGGTTGCTGAATCGGTATGGCTGGAGCCGGGCGCGGCGCTGCCACCCGCGGGCTGGTATGCAACCCCCATGTCCGCTGCGGCCGCCGCCACGTTTTCCCAGGCGGCGCAACGCGCCGCGCAGCGTGCTCTGGTCGCCGGCGGCGATGTCTGGCGAGCGCGGCTGGGCGAACTGGTCGGTCACTACTGGTCAGGACAGCCGGTGGAGCTGGGTTACCAGAGCCTGATGGCGACGGCACCGCAGGATGCCAGGCCGCTGGTGGAACTGGTCTACGGCCAGTTGCTGGTGAGCCGCAAGCGTCACGGTGCGCTCCAACACCTCGATCGTGGCTTCGCCATGCTGACCGCGCTCCTGCGTCCGGCCGATTACTTTGCCCTGCTCAAACGCCACGAACTGCTGCGGCTGCTGGTCTTGACGGAGGCCGGTTCCAGTCCGCTCGACCTGACGGACTTGCTGCTGGAAGCAAAGGTAATCCGGCGTCTGCGGCGTGGCGGCCGCGGGCGGATGCAGAAACCGTCTCACGATGACACCGTGGGATGAACGGATGTGGGGGTGCGACGTTTTTTCGTCACTCCCTGGCGTCAGGCTGGCGGGGATCTGCCATATCAGGCCGTGGCAACATGCCACGCCAGCCGGTCAGCTATATATGTTACACATATTTTTCAGTAAGTTACTATTTGTTAGTTAGGATGGCATGCCACGTGCATTGGAGTACTCTGAGGGCGGCGTGGAGCATTCAAGGACGAAAGGGTCACGCCGTTAACCTCATCGGGACCAGGTAGTGATGCAGTCCCCTGTGGCATGAGTCCGGGCGGGATCGAACCCAAACATATCGGACTGAATCGGATCGCTGACGACATGGTGTGCAGTACCGCTAGCCGGAACTCCTGAAGTGTCGCGCGATCCATACGGGTGAACTGGCTGGTTCGTTCCAGCGGGCTCATGCCACAGGTGACTCATGTGGTGGTTTTGATCGACTCCTCCGACGCTGAAAAGCGTTTTTAACCCTGCTGAACAAGCAGGGTTTTTTTTGTCAGGCCAGCAGCGGCGGTAGTTGCCGGGTCAATGCCTGTTTCTCCGCCACGGCGGTGCCCCCCAGGACGAAGCCGAGCAGATCGCCCTCAGGTCCGTGGAGCAGGGCACGGACGCCATCGACCGCCACCGTTTCCGCCCAAGCCCTTGCCCCGCCGACTGCCGGCGGGGCAAGGACCATGGGGTAGGCCGGCGTCTTCACCACCACCGGCATGGCCGGATAGCTGACCGGCGTCGGTTGGCCCGCCAGCGTCTTCGCGAGGGCACGCGCCGCGTGCATGATCGGCAGTACGAAGGGCAGCACCAGGCCGTCGACCTCTGCACAGTCCCCGAGCGCGTAGACGCGCGCCGCGCTGGTCTGCAAGTGGCGGTCGACGTGGATGCCGCGTGCCGTCGCCAGCCCCGCCGTCTGTGCCAACTGTAGACGCGGCCGCAGTCCAATGGCGGACAGCACCAGGTCCGCGGTCAGGACCATGTCGTCGGACAGGGTGAGCCGGAGACCCGAACCCGTGCGGTCGATGCGCTGGACCGAACGGCCGAGCCGCCAGTCCACACCGATGTCCGCGAAACGCTTCTGCAGTGCGGTGCCGAGCTTCGGGGAGACCAGCTGTCCGAGTGGCTGATCGGCCAGATCGACCAGCGCCACTTGGTAGCCGTGGCCGACGAGATCGTTGGCGAATTCGCAGCCGATCAGGCCGGCCCCGATGATCACAACCGAGCGTTTGCCCTCGAGTCGCGCGCGGAACACGGTGTAGTCGTCGAGATCGTTGATCGACAGTACGTCACCGGCACCATCGCCCTCGATGGGGAGCCGGATGGGGTCTGCGCCGACCGCCAGCAGCAGATCGCGGTAGACAATTTCACCCCGCGAGGTCGTCAGGTTGCGGGCGACGGGATCGATCGCCGTTACGATCGTTTCGGCCAGTATCGTGGCAGCGAGCTGGGCGGCCATCGTGGCGCACTCGGTATGTACCAGTTGCGTCGGCCCTTTGTCTTGAGCCAGGGCGTTGGAAAGCATCGGCTTGGAATAGAAGTCACCGGCATCGCGGGTGACGATGACGAGCGGTGTTGCGGTATCGAGTTTGCGGAACTCGCGGGCGACGGTGTAGCCCGCGAGGCCCGAACCGACAATGACCACGGGGCGGGCCTCTCCGGCCGCGCCACGGCTCACGCCATTTCGACCATTTCGAAGTCAGCCTTGCTGACGCCGCAGTCCGGGCATTCCCAGTCGTCGGGGATATCCTCCCAACGGGTGCCCGCGGCGATGCCCTCGGTGGGCAGGCCTTCGGCCTCGTCGTAGATGAACCCGCACACTACACATTCCCATTTTTTCATATCGTTTACCTCAGTCGGGTTTCAGCTGGTCCTTCCGTGTTCAGGCAGGCCGAGGCCTTTTCATGCTATCCACTCCGTGGCGACGGCGACTCGTTTGCTGCGCGCCGGCGTTACGCCTCGCCGATGCTGCAATCTTGCCGCTTTACGCCCCGCCAGCCAATATCCAATATGCCGGTAATGGATACAGATCTAGGGGTTGGGCCTGGTTGATCCTATAGAATTCGACCGCTTGGCGAGCGTCATGCGCGCCCGTCGAACTCGCCCAACCAGTCGCGTGGCCGCAGAAAGTCACTGTACAGCCGGGCCTCGTCCGTAGCCGGTGCAGGGTGCCAGTCGTAGCGCCATTCGACTTTGGGCGGCAGCGACATGAGGATGGACTCGGTGCGCCCGCCGGACTGCAGTCCGAACAGCGTGCCGCGGTCGTAGACCAGATTGAATTCCACATAGCGGCCACGGCGGTACAGCTGGAACGCCCGCTCGCGCTCGCCATAGGGATGCGTGCGGTGTCGTTCCACAATGGGTTCATAGGCCGGCAGATAGTGGTCGCCGACGCTGCGCATGAAGGCGAAGCTGCGCTCGAAGCCCCAGGCGTTCAGGTCATCGAAGAACAGGCCCCCGATGCCGCGTGGTTCGTTGCGGTGTTTGAGGAAGAAATATTCGTCACACCACTTCTTGTAGTGCGGATAGACATCGTCGCCGAAAGGCGCACAGGCGGCCTGCGCGGTGCGGTGCCAGTGGACGGCGTCGTCCACGAAGCCGTAGTAGGGCGTGAGATCGAAGCCACCGCCGAACCACCAGACCGGCTCGGCACCGGGCTTGCGGGCGACGAAGAACCGCACGTTGGCGTGCGAGGTGGGGATGTAGGGGTTGCGCGGGTGGATGACCAGCGACACGCCGAGTGCCTCGAAATCGCGCCCGGCCAGTTCCGGTCGATGCGCAGTCGCCGAGGCGGGGAGTCCGGGTCCGTAGACCTTGGAGAAGTTGATCCCCGCCTTCTCGAAAAGCGCACCGTCTTCCAGGACACGCGAGCGGCCGCCCCCGCCCCCCTCGCGGTTCCAGGTGTCCTCGCGGAACGGCCGGCCGTCGAGGCGGGTAAGGGCCGCGCAGATGCGATCCTGCAGATTACGCAGATAGTGTTCGACAGGGACGGTATCGACATCCGGCATGGCAGCGTGGTTCCGGGCGGACAGACAATGCCGCGGCATGATACACCAGCGCCCTGTCGGGCGGCGTGCCGCTCAGGCTGCCGGGAGTTGCGTCTCCAGGGTGACCCGGTTGCGGCCGAGCCGTTTCGACTGGTAGAGCGCCGCGTCGGCGCGGGCGACGAGGGCCTCGGCCGCTTCGCCACCACGGAGGCAGGCGATACCCAGTGACACGGTCACGCCGCCGAGCGGCTGCTGGTTGTCGGTGCGGCGCAGGCGCTGGCTTTGGACGCGGACGCGCAAGGATTCCGCCACCACGGACGCACCGCGCAGTGGCGTGTCGGGCAGCAGGATCGCGAATTCCTCGCCACCGAAGCGGGCCACCAGGTCTTGCCCCTTGACTGAATCCTTGAGGATATTGGCTACGAAGCGCAGCAGCTTATCGCCGACCAGGTGCCCATGGTTATCGTTGAAATGCTTGAAGTGGTCAATATCCGCCATGATCAGACAGAGTCTGGTCTCTGCGGTGGCGGCCGCGCAGCACGCCTCCAGGGCGGCATCGAAGGCCTTCCGGTTGGCGAGGTCCGTGAGCGCATCGGTGCTGGCCTCCTGACGGGCCGTCTCCAGCTGCTGGCGCAACTCGTCGAGTTCGTGATTGGTGTTCTGAAGCTGCTGTTCAAGGCACCGGTTGGCCTCCAACATGGTGCGCGTCTCGACTGTGAACTCGGTCAGCAGGCGCTGGAATTCGTCGCGGCCGAGTTCCCCGGTCAGGCGCTCGTGGTAAGACTCCAGGGTGTGGCCGTAGCGACTGGCCTGGCCGCCGGACTCGGCGAGCTGCTGTAATACGGCTGCGACCAGCGCGCGTACCTCGGCGCGCACCTGTGCGGTGATCCGCTCTTCGCTGGTGCGGAAATATTCGTCGTACAGTTCATCGCTCAGCTGGGCCGTAAGGCCACGCTCCTGTGCCAGGATGCGGTCGATGGAGTCCCTCAGTGCCCGGTTGCGGCCGCTGACATAGTCGTACCAGACGGTGTAGTGCCGGGGCGTCGCCGGGATGCCGTTGCGGGCCATCAGTGGCAGGGCGAGGCGGATGTATTCCGCAGCCTGCTGATGCGATTCCGGGTAGTGCGTGGTCATGGTGGTTCCTTTCCGCAGCGTCCAGCCCTCCGCGACGGCATACGGCGGTTGATACGACCGCAGGTCAAGCGTCGGACCGCCGACACCGGCGACGTCCGCTGGTGCGGGGGTAGCAGGAACCGTGCCAGAGCAGTGGTTATCCGGCGCGGATGATGGACCGGGTGCGGCCGTCGCGGATCTCGCTCGGCCTGGCCTGGCCGCCCAGCGGTGCGGTCAACACATGATCGACGCCAGCGCCGAAGTAACGGCGGACCTGCAGCGGCGTTCGTGCGGGCTCCCGGCCGTGCGGATTGGCGCTGGTGGACACCAGGGCACCGCCGAAGCGGCTGCAGAGGGCCGCCGCCGTGGGGTGGGCAGTCACGCGCACTGCCAGCGCAGCGTGCCGACCGCGCAGCCATACGGGCACCTCGGGGCGGCACGGGAGCACCCAGGTGACCGGTCCCGGCCAGGTTGCGAACACGCATCTGTGCAGGGCTGGGGGCAATGGCAGTAGAAAGGCCTCCAGCTGGGTGAAATCGGCGGCGATCAGAATGAGGCCGGCGGCGCGCGGCCGGCACTTGAGGTCGAGGATGCGTTGGACGGCCCGCGGATCGAGCGGATCACAGCCCAGGCCGTAGACCGCCTCGGTCGGGTAGGCGATGACGCCACCGGCACGCAGCCAGCGCCCGGCCAGCCGGAGTCTCCAGGGTTGCGGCAACGCGGGCGCGGCCACCGGTTCAGGCGTCGTCGGTCTCGGCGGTCGCGCCGGCCTCGTAGGGTTCACTGAAACCGCAATCCTTTTGCGGGCAGACCTTTTCCGTACCCTTGCGCTTGGTGGTCTTCAGCGTGAGGATCGGCCAGTCGCAGTCGGGGCAGGGTCCGGCGATGGGTTCGTTCCACACGGCGTACTTGCATTCCGGGTAGGACGAGCAGGAATAGAAGATCTTGCCGGCGCGCGACTTGCGCTTGAGCATGGTGCCTTTCTTGCACTCCGGGCAGGTGACGCCGGTGTCAGAAGGTTGCTCCAGCGGCTCGATGTGGCGGCAGTTGGGATAGCCGCTGCAGCCGATGAACTTGCCGTAGCGGCCGTGCCGGATGATCAGGTCGGAGCCGCATTCGGGGCATTGGCGGCCCTCGACCTTCTCGGGCTCGGCGCTGCCCTGGTCGTCTTCCAGGTTGCGCGTGTAGTCGCATTCCGGATAACCGCTGCAGCCAATGAAGCGCCCGCGCCGGCCGAGGCGGATATTGAGCGGCTTGCCGCATTTGGGGCAGGCCTCGTCGAGCGCCTCGGTGGTGACGTCCTGGCGCGATACACTGCTCTCTTTCTCTTCGACCAGCTTACTGAACGGCTCCCAGAAGCCTTTCATCAGCGGGATCCAGTCCCGCTCGCCGCGCGCGATCTCGTCGAGGTCGTCCTCCAGCGTGGCGGTGAAGGCGTAGTCGACATACTGTGTGAAGTGCTGGGTGAGGAATTTGCTGACTACCCGGCCGACGTCGGTGGGCTGGAAGCGGCGTTTGTCGAGGGTGACATAGTCGCGCGCGATCAGGGTGGAGATGATGCTCGCATAGGTCGAGGGCCGGCCGATGCCGTGCTCCTCCAGCGTCTTCACCAGGCTCGCCTCCGTATAGCGCGGCGGCGGCTCGGTGAAGTGCTGTTCCGGGCGGATCGCGAGCAGCGCGACGACATCGCCGGTCTGCAGCGGCGGCAGCAGGCGGTCATCGCCTTCGCCCTTGGCGTCATCCAGACCCTCCTGATACACGGCCATGAACCCCGGCTTGGCGATCGTGGAGCCGGTGGCGCGCAACAGGTTGCCCGCACCGCACTCGAAGTCGACGCCGACGGTGTCGATGGTCGCGTGGACCATCTGGCAGGCGACGGTGCGCTTCCAGATCAAGTCATAGAGCTTGAATTGATCGGACGTCAGAGAACTCTTGAGCGCCTCGGGCACCTGCGCCGCCGCCGTCGGGCGGATGGCCTCGTGGGCCTCCTGGGCGTTCTTGGCCTTGGTCTTGAAGGCGCGCGGCTCGGACGGCAGATTCGTCTTACCGTAGCGTTCGGCGATCAGTGCGCGTATCTCGTCGATGGCCTCCGTGCCGAGATTGACCGAATCGGTGCGCATGTAGGTGATCAGGCCGACCGCACCGGCACCGATATCGATGCCTTCGTAGAGTTGCTGCGCCACCCGCATGGTGCGACTGGCGGAGAAGCCGAGCTTGCGTGAGGCCTCCTGCTGCAGGGTCGAGGTGGTGAAGGGTGCCGAAGGGTTGCGCTTGCGCTGTTTCTTCTCGACGGCACCGACGGTGAGCTTGCCGTTCGCTGCGGCGCTCAGCTCGTGCCCGATGGCATGCGCACGATCGCTCTGCGTGACGGAAAACTGGGTGACCTTCTTGCCATGCAGTTCGGTGAGCTTGGCGACAAAGCCCTGGGCGTCCTTCTCCAGATCGGCCTCGATGGTCCAGTATTCGCGCGACTTGAAGGCCTCGATCTCCTCCTCGCGTTCGACGATCATGCGCAGGGCAGGGCTCTGCACCCGCCCCGCCGACAGGCCACGACGCACTTTTTTCCACAACAGCGGCGACAGGTTGAAGCCCACCAGATAGTCGAGCGCACGGCGCGCCTGCTGGGCGTTGACCAGATCCATGGAGAGTTCCCGCGGATGCGCCACGGCCTCGTTGACGGCGCGCTTGGTGATCTCGTAAAACACCACCCGGTGCACGGGCTTATCCTTCAGCAATTTCTTCTGCTGCAGGATTTCATACAGGTGCCAGGAGATCGCCTCACCTTCGCGGTCCGGGTCGGTCGCCAGAAACAAGGCATCCGCCTTTTTCATGGCCTTGGCGATGCCATCGACATGCTTGGCATTCTTATCGATGAGCGCGTAGCGCATCGCGAAGTCCTGCTCGGGATCGACGGCCCCACCCTTCGGGACCAGGTCGCGCACATGACCATACGAGGCCATCACCTCGAAGTCCTTGCCCAGGTATTTCTTGATGGTCTTGGCCTTGGCCGGGGATTCGACGATGACCAGGTTTTTGCTCATGGCGGCGTGGCCGGTTCTCGGTTCCTAATCGGTACCGGAACCGGCGCGACGGCCATCATGGGCACGCCACAGCACGCGGTTCCGGACAAGGTAATTCAGAATGGATGCGGCGCAGGCTGCGCCGTGCTGCGATTCAGTGCAGGGTGCCGGCGACGTTGTCGAACACCAGATCCTCCATCCAGGCGTAGGCGGCCTCCTGGCCGGGTTCATTGAACAGCACCATGAGCACGATCCACTTCAGCTGTTCGATATCCATATCGTCGGAGTCCAGGGCGAGGACGCGGTCGATGACCAGCTCGCGGCTGGCCGGCGTCAGGATGCCCATCTGCTCCAGGAACATCAGAAAACCGCGGCTTTCAACGTCCAGGTACTCCATTTCCCGGGTGGTGAACAGCCGGATGCTGTGAGGCGCCGAGGGTACCGGCAGGCCGGCCTCGCGGTGGGCGGCCAGGCCCTCCAGCCATTCAAAGGCCTTGGCGACCTCGCTGGGGGGGAAGCCGGCCTCCAGCAGTTCGACGTGCAGCGACTCACGGTCGGGGTTGGCCTCGGTCTCTTCATCAAGATAGTAATTTTCAAAGAGATACATAAGCACGTCCAACACGCTTTCTTTCATTTCGACCTCACGTTGCGCTGCGGACATAACGCCCGCCAGCCTGGGAAGCCACATGGCCTTCAAGCTCCAGGATCAGGAGCATGGAGGAAACCTCCGCCGCCGTCAATCCGCTGCGGCTGGTCAGTTGATCCACGGAGACAGGGTCAAATCCCATTAAATCAAGTAGTTGTGCATGTGAAGGTGAGGCCCGTCCGGGGTTGTCAGGTCCCTGGTCGGGGGCAGCCGTTGATGCCGGGAGGCTGGCGGCCAGGGGGCCCAGTTCCTCCAGGATGTCGTCCGCCGTCTCCACCAGTTTGGCACCCTGGCGGATCAGGGCGTGGCAGCCGCGGGCGAGCGGGTTGTGGATGGATCCGGGGATGGCGAAGACCTCGCGCCCCTGTTCCAGCGCATGCCGTGCGGTGGTCAATGAGCCGGAGCGCGGTACCGCCTCGACGACCAGGGTGCCCAGGCTGAGTCCACTGATGATGCGGTTGCGGCGCGGGAAATTCTCCGGTCGCGGCTCGGTCCCCAGCAGGAACTCCGAGACCAGCGCGCCGCCGGTGGCCGCGATTTCATGGGCGAGGTCACGGTGGCGGGCCGGGTAGACCCGATCCAGGCCGGTGCCCATGACGGCGATGGTTGTGCCCTTGGCCGCGAGGGTGCCCCGATGGCTGGCCGCATCGATGCCGACTGCCAGGCCACTGGTGATGGTCAGGCCGACGTCGGCCAGGTGAGCGGCGAAGGTGTGCGCGGTCTCCTCGCCCCCGGCCGTGGGGTTGCGGCTGCCGACAATGGCGAGCTGCGGTCCCTGCAGGAGGGCCGCATCGCCGTGGACGAACAGCAGTGGCGGCGGGTCGGAAATCTCCGCCAGCAGGGACGGATACTCCGCTGTGCCCCAGCGCAGTATCCGGTTACCCGGTGCCTGGGCCCAGGCGAGGTCCCGGTCGACAGCCGCCCAGTCGGGCGCCTTGAGGTAGTCGTGCAGGGGTTTGGGCAGGGTGGCCGGCGCGCCGGTCCCGAACAGCGCAGCCACGTCGCCGAACTCATCGAGCAGCCGGATGAAGGTGGCCGGCCCGACACCGGGGGCCCGCAACAGCGCCAGCCAATGGCGCAGGGATTCAGCGGTGGGGGTCATGAATGCGGCGGCGCGGCACCCTTGCGGGTGCCGCGCCGTGGCATGGGTTCAGCCCTCGAATCAGGGGGTGGCGACGTGATCGAGCACATGGATGGGTCGGATCGCTTCCATGATTAACCCATAACTCACCTTGTCGAAGGTACGGAACACCATGACCAGGCCGGCGTCCTCGTCCGGCAGGGTCACTTTGTCCTTGGGTGCCGGCGTCACGCTGTCGAAGATCTCCTCGCCGGCCTTGCGGACGCGTAGTACATGACCGGCCTCCATGCCTTCGCGGGTACCCAGATTGAGCACGACGATCTGATAACGGCCTACCTGGCTCACGCCGTCATGCACGGCGATGATGCGCCCTGTGACATCTGCGGCGGGCGGATGGGGCAGGAAGCTGGCGTGGATCTCGTCCTGGGACACGGGCTTCAAACGATCCCCGATGGCGATCTCGCGCGTGGTCCGTTCCAGGTAAAGCGTGGCCGGATCACCGTATTTCTGTACGGTGGCATCACCCAGATAGATGGCCTGATAGCCCAGCACTTCCTGGGTATCGGGGTCGATCAGTACATCACCCGGGTGGTAGACGTTGTAGCGGGCCTGCGCGGTATCGGTGATACTGCGGACATAGATGCGGTCGCCTGCGCCGGTCACGAGGTGCTCGTCGGCGCTCTGCACGACATAGGGTGCGCGCTCCATTTCACCCTCATCGACCACCAACGGCTGGGTCAGGAACTGTTTGATGGCATCGATCGGGATGGTCGGGATCGCGCGGTCGATGCGCTCCTCGCGGACCTGTGGAGACAGTTTGATCGTCTGAGGACCACGCTGGACGCGCAACTGCGGTTTACCGTCGACGTAAATCAAGGTGATGATGTCGCCGGGGTAGATGAGGTGCGGATTTTCGATCTGGGGATTCACGTACCAGACCTCCGGCCACAGCCAGGGGTCCCGCAGGAAGCGTTCCGAGATGCCCCAGAGCGTGTCCCCCTTCACGACCACATAGCGGTCCGGGTGGTCGGGGTTGAGTGCGACCGCGCCGGCGAGTGCCGGTGCGGTGAGCAGCGCGGCGAGAATCAGTCCCAGGAATTTGTTGGCCATATGCATCCCTATGCTGCTGTTGTTGTGCGGCCGACTGTTGCATGGCGGCGTGGAACGGTACCCAGAGCCGACGCCACCGCAGTCTAGCCCAAAAACCCTACCCCAGAAAGTGTGGAAACCGGGGCTCGAATTCCATTATTATCGCTACGTTACCGAATTTACTTTAGCAACATGACCGCGCGTATCAAAGCGTTGTGACCGACCGCACATGGCCAAGCTCCAAATCCTGCATTTCCCCGATCCGCGTCTGCGCACCCGCGCGCAACCGGTCGACGCCGTCGATGCCGAGATCAGGCGTCTGGTGGATGACATGTTCGAGACCATGTATGCCGCCCCCGGTATCGGACTCGCCGCCACCCAGGTCAACGTGCATCGCCGCGTCCTCGTGGTGGATATCAGCGAGGAGAAGGATCAGCCGCTGACCTTCATCAATCCTGAAATCCTAGAGCGGCAGGGCACCGAGGAAATGGAGGAAGGCTGCCTGTCGGTACCCGGCTTCTATGAGAAGGTCCAGCGCGCCGAGCACATCCGGGTCCGTGCCCTGGACCGTGACGGCAAGGCATTCGACCTTGAGACGGACGGGTTGCTGGCGGTCTGCATCCAGCACGAGATCGACCATCTGGACGGCAAGCTGTTCGTCGACTATCTCTCGAACCTGAAGCGCCAACGCATCCGCAAGAAGCTGGAGAAGGCCGAACGCCACGGTGACGCCCAGCCAGCCATGGCCGTGCGCCACGGCGAGCCCGTTATTTAGGTACTCACGCTGCGATCGCGGTGACCAGCGGGTACAATAGCCGCCGTTTCCTGACGTCATCAGCCGCAAAGGTCGCGCTGTTCCCATGAGGATCGTCTTTGCCGGCACGCCGGAATTCGCGCTGCCCAGCCTGCGTGCCCTGCTTGCCAGTGTGCACCCCGTCGTTGCCGTCTATACCCAGCCGGATCGGCCTGCCGGGCGCGGCCGCACGCTGCGCGCGAGTCCAGTCAAAGAGCTGGCGTTGGCGCACGGCATACCGGTCGTACAACCGCTTACCCTGAAGACAGATGCGGCGCGGGCGGGGCTGGCGGCCTATCGTCCGGATCTCCTGGTGGTGGTCGCCTATGGGTTGATCCTCCCGCAGGCCGTCCTGGATCTGCCGGCCAGAGGCTGCGTCAACGTGCACGCCTCCCTGCTGCCGCGCTGGCGCGGCGCGGCACCGATCCAGCGCGCCATCCTGGCTGGCGATCGTGAGACCGGCGTCACGCTGATGCGTATGGAGGCCGGGCTGGATACCGGCCCGATGCTGGCCCGGGCGACCTGTCCCATCGGTCCCGCCGATACGGCGGCCGACCTGCATGATCGCCTGGCAGCCCTGGGTGGAGACCTCCTCGCGGCCAAGCTCGACGCCCTGCTTGAGGGCGCGCTGCGCGAGGAACCGCAGGATAATGCACAGGCAAGCTATGCGGCCAAGCTCGACAAAGCCGAGGCCCCACTGGACTGGCGGAGGTCCGCGACCGACCTGGTGCGTCAGGTGAACGCCTTCAACCCCTGGCCGGTCGCGCAGACGGCGCTCCACGGCCAGGTGCTGCGGGTGTGGCGTGCCGAGCGCGTCGGTGGTTCCGGGGAACCCGGCACGATCCTCCAGGCGGGGCGGGCCGGCGTGGACGTCGCCTGCGGCGTGGACTGCCTGCGCCTGCTGGAGGTGCAGCTGCCCGGGGGACGGCGCATCGGCGCGGCCGACCTGGCCAACCGTCCGGCCCCCCTGGTGGGTATCCGCCTCGATTCGGCGACCCTGCCCCGAACGGCCGGACGATGACCGCACCGGCCCGGCTGCGGACCCTCGCCGGAGAGGCTGTCGATCAGGTCATCGGTGCTCACCGTTCGCTGAGCCTGGTGCTGCCGGAGGTGCTCACCCGTTGCCAGCCCGCGGACCGCGGCCTGGTGCAGGAACTCGTCTACGGCACCTTGCGCTGGCGGTTCCGCCTGGAGGTGCTGCTCGCGCAGTTGCTCCGGCAGCCGCTGAAGGCAAAGGATCGGGACATCGGTGCCCTGCTGCTCATCGGTCTTTATCAGCTCGGGTATACGGCGGTTGCGCCCCACGCCGCGGTCCATACGACCGTCGAAGCGGTGCGCGCCACCGGCAAGCGCTGGGCCGTCCCGCTCGCCAATGCCGTGCTGCGGGGCTACCAGCGACGGCGCGCGGAAGTCGATGCCCGCGCCGACGCGAACGACGCGGGCCGTTGGGCGCATCCACGCTGGCTGATCGAGCACATACGTCGTGACTGGCCGGACGACTGGGAGCGCGTCCTGACGGCCAACAACGAGCGCCCGCCCCTGGCAGTGCGCGTCAATACTCGACGCCTCGACCGGGAGGCCTATCGACACCGTCTGGAGGCTGCGGGCCTGGCCCATACCGTGCTCCAGCTCGCACCCCAGGGGTTGGTCCTCACGACGTCGGTGGGCGTCGAACACCTGCCGGGGTTCCAGGAGGGTCAGGTGTCCGTGCAGGATGGCGCGGCGCAGTTGGCGGCCACGCTGCTGGATGCCGGTCCGGGCATGCGTGTGCTGGATGCCTGTGCCGCACCCGGGGGTAAGACCGCGCACATCCTGGAGCTGCAGCCGCGGCTCGCCGAGCTGGTGGCCGTCGACAGCGACGCCCGGCGCGCCCAACGCATCCATGAGAATCTCGCGCGCCTGCAGCTGGATGCGACTGTCATCGTCGGTGATGCGGGTACGCCGCAGGCGTGGTGGGACGGCCGGCCGTTCGATCGTATTCTGCTGGATGCGCCCTGCTCCGCCACCGGCGTGATCCGCCGGCACCCCGACATCAAGTCGCTGCGGCGCGCGTCGGATATCGACGCGCTGGCCCACTCGCAGGCGCGCCTGCTGGCCGCTGTGTGGCCGTTGCTCGCCCCCGGCGGTATGCTGGTGTACGCGACCTGCTCCCTGCTGCGGCAGGAAAACGAGGAGCAGATCGCCGTGTGCCTGGAGCATCACGCGGACGCCGAAGAGCGTCGGCTGGATGTGCCCTGGGGCGCGGCCTGCCGCCACGGCCGCCAGCTACTGCCGGGCGCTGCCGATGCCGAAGGGCTGGGCATGGACGGCTTCTATTATGCTTGTCTGGTCAAACGACCTGAGGATTGCTGAGCGCATGCAAGGAGGGCGTCCGGGAGGAGGTTTGGTGGGGTGTCCGGGAGAATATCCGGGAGGGTGTCTGGCGAGGCGCTGCCACCGGCCCCGTGCCTGGCTCTGGTTGATCGGGTGGGTGTGGCTGTGTTCCGCATCCCTGCTGCAGGCCGAAGAATCCGGTTATTTTGTCGTGCGTGATGTCCGATCGAGTCTCGATCAGGGCGTCTATCTGCTGGATGCCAATATCGATTTCCGCTTCAGCGAGGCGGCACTGGGCGCCCTCCACAGCGGCTTGCCGCTGGTATTGCGGATCGA
This sequence comes from Gammaproteobacteria bacterium, assembly GCA_019911805.1. NCBI lineage: Bacteria > Pseudomonadati > Pseudomonadota > Gammaproteobacteria > Gammaproteobacteria bacterium. The sequence continues at coordinate 70,524 of JAIOJV010000088.1, read as the reverse complement.
GATTCGCGTCGAAGACAACCGCCGCTGGCTCTGGAATGAAGCGGTTGCCGTCGTCAATCAACTCTATCGTCTGCAGTTTCACGCGCTGTCCGATCGTTACCTGGTGCATAACCTGAACACCGATACGAGGCAGAGCTATACCACCCTCGCGGACGCCCTGTATGCCGTCGGTTTCGTACGTAACTTCCCGGTGCTGGATGCACGGCTGCTGGACCCGGGGAAGACCTACTTTGGACGCCTGCGCGCCACCCTGGATGTCGAGGAACTGCCCACGCCCATGCGCCTATGGGCCTATGTCTCTGATCAGTGGCGTCTGACCAGCGAGTGGTACCGATGGCAGCTGTCGCCATGAGACGCTACGGCCGCGGGCTGGTGCCGATGCTCGCGCTGTTCGTGCTGTTGTTGGTGTCGCTGTCGTTCATGAGCGACGCCACCCACAACTCCGAGCAGTTCGGGCGCATGTACTCTCTGCTGTTGCTGACCAATGCCCTCGGGCTGATGGTGCTGACCGGGCTCATCGGTACCAATCTCTACTGGCTGCTGATGCAGTATCGTCGGCGGGCCGCCGGTGCGCGCCTGACCTCGCGTCTGGTGCTGATGTTCGTGGTGCTCGCCGTACTGCCGGTATCGGTGGTGTACTACTTCTCGCTGCAGTTCCTGCAGCGCGGTATCGACAGCTGGTTCGACGTGCAGATCGAGGCATCGCTGGAGGATGCGCTGGAGCTGAGCCGGTCGTCCTTCGAGGCGCGGCTGCGCGAGCGGCTCCATCTCAGCCAACGGCTCGCCGATGAACTCACCGAGGTACCCTCACCGATCGCGCCCCTCAGCCTGTTCGATCTGCGGGTGCGTTCCGGCGCCAGCGAGCTGACCCTGATCGGTGCCAATGGTCGTATCATCGCCTCGAGCAGCCTGGAGGCCATTCAGATCGTCCCGGACCGGCCGACCGACGCCGTGCTGCAGCAGGTGCGCCAGGGTCAGCCTTATGTCGGTCTTGATCCCATCGGCGACGAGTTGCACATCCGCGCGGTGGTCCCCGTTCCCTCCGGCGGCCCGGGTGCCGAGATGCGCATTCTACAGGCGCTCTACAGTGTGCCCGAGCGGCTCAATACCAAGGCGGATCGTGTACAGGACGCCTATGCGCGCTACAAGGAACTTGCCTACCTGCGCGTCCCGCTCAAGCACAGCTACACGCTGACCCTGTCGATGGTGCTGCTGCTCAGTCTGCTGTCGGCAGTGTGGGCCGCCTTCTATTCAGCGCGCCGGCTGGTTGCGCCGATCCGCGATCTGGCCGAGGGCACACGCGCAGTGGCGGATGGCGACTACAGCCAGCAGTTGCCCGTCAGCGGGCATGACGAACTGGGTTTTCTCGTGCAGTCCTTCAATGTGATGACGCGACGGCTGGCCTATGCGCGCGACGAGGCCAGCCGCAGCCAGCAACAGATCGAGGGTCAGCGCACCTATCTCGAGGCGCTGTTGGCGAATCTGTCATCCGGCGTCGTCAGTCTCGCGCCGGACCTGCAGGTGCGTACCATCAACGACGCCGCCGGCCGTATCCTCGATCTGGACCCGCTGGATTGCGCCGGTATTGCACTGGAACGACTGGCCGAGCAGCATCAGTACCTGCAGCCGCTGACCGACGTGATCTTTGCGCGTCGCCGCGAGGCGAGTGATCAGTGGGCCGAGGAGGTGACGCTGTTCGGCGTGCGTGGCCGGCAGGTGCTGATCTGTCGGGCGGCAGCGCTGCCCGGAGATGCCTCGCAGCCGGGTGGTCTGGTGCTGGTGCTGGACGACATCACTGCGCTGATCCAGGCCCAACGCGACGCCGCCTGGGGTGAGGTGGCGCGGCGTCTCGCCCACGAGATCAAGAACCCGCTGACGCCCATTCAACTGTCGGCCGAACGGCTGCGACGCAAATTTCTCGAGCATATGTCCCCCGCGGATGCCGAGATCCTCGATCGGTCTACGCATACCATCGTGCAGCAGGTGGAGACCATGAAGGAGATGGTCAACGCCTTTTCCGAATATGCACGCGCCCCGCAGATCCGGCTGTATCTCGTCCACCTCAATCGTCTGGTGCGCGAGGTGCTCGACCTCTACCGTGGCGCGGGTGGCAATCAGCGCATCGGTACCGAGTTGGATCCCAGCAACCCCTGGGTGGAGGCGGATATCGGACGTATGCGGCAGCTGCTGCACAATCTGATCAAGAACGCCCAGGAGGCGGTCGCGGGCCAGCCGCCCGGGGTGCATATCATGGTGCGCACCCGCATGGCGAGCGAAGACGATCGGCGGTTCGTCGAGCTGTCCGTGAGCGACAGCGGTCCGGGTTTCGGCGAGACGGTGCTGAATCAGCTGTTCGAACCGTACGTGACGACCAAACCCAAGGGTACCGGCCTCGGTCTGGCGATCGTGAAGAAGATCGTCGAGGAGCATGGCGGCATGGTGATCGCCGAAAACGCACCGGAGGGCGGCGCGTTGGTACGCATCCGCTTGCGCGCCGTCGAGGCGCCCACAGCCAGCGCGCCGTCCGTCTTGGTGCAACCGCCTGCATAGGGTTTATACTCGGCCCAACGCCCGCATCTCTGCCGGTGCGATAGCCCACCCAACAGACCCAACAACTATGGCGGCTGCATACATACTGGTGGTGGATGACGAGCCGGATATCCGCTCTCTGGTCCAGGAGATCCTCGAGGAAGAGGGTTACGAGGTCGATGTCGCCGAAAACGGTGAGGCCGCGCGTCGCGCACGCCGTGCCCGGCGGCCCGATCTGATCCTGCTCGACATCTGGATGGAGGATGTCGATGGCATCACCCTGCTGCGCGAGTGGGGTGACGGCGGCGTCCTCCCCTGTCCCGTGATCGTTATGTCCGGGCACGGTACCGTCGAGACCGCGGTCGAGGCGACACGTCTGGGCGCCTATGACTTCATCGAGAAGCCCATCTCGCTGGCCAAGCTCCTGCTCACTGTCGAGCGCGCCCTGGAGGCCGACCAACTGGTGCGCGAAAATACCGGCCTCAAGCGTCTCGAGCCGGTCGTTCCGGAGCCGGTGGGGCGCGGTGAGGCCATGCAGCGGCTGCGCGAGCAGGCACGGCGCATCGCCCAGCACGATAGCTGGGTGCTGATCACCGGCGAACCGGGCGCTGGTAAGAAGACCTTCGCCCATTACCTCCACAATCACAGCGCACGCCGTCAGGGTCCGTTCGTCGAGGTCGGTGTGGGGTCAATGTCGTCGCACACCTCGGCGGCCGAGCTGTTCGGCAGCGAAGAGGGCGGGCGGTTGAGCTATGGACGTTTCGAGCAGGCCCATGGCGGCACGCTTTATCTCGATGACATCGCGGACATGGACGAGCAGACGCAGGTGCGGCTGTTATCAGTCCTGGAGACCCGTTCCTTTCTGCGGCAGGGCGGCAGCGAGCCGGTACGGGTCGATGTGCGCATCATCGCCGCCACCCATCGTGACCTGAAACGGGAGGTCGTTGACGGCAATTTCCGCGAGGACCTCTACTACCACCTGAACGTGGTACCGCTGCGTATCCCCGCGCTGACCGAGCACTGTGAAGATATTCCGGATCTGCTCAACTACTATGTCGACTATTTCGTGACCCGCGAATCGTTGCCCTATCGGCATTTCTCCGTGGCGGCACAGAATCGTCTGCGCAACCACACCTGGCCGGGCAATATCCGCGAGCTGAAGAATATCGTGCAGCGTCTGCTGATCCTCGGTGCCGGCGAGGAGATCACGATCGAGGAGGTGGACTCCGCACTGGGTGCGCAGGTGGTGGCCGCCGCTGCGGGAGGTGCCGCGCTGCCCTTCGACCTGCCGCTGCGCGAGGCACGCGAACAGTTCGAGAAGGCCTACCTCGAACACCAGCTGACCGATGTCGGCGGCAGCGTGGGCAAACTGGCCAAACGTGTCGGCATGGAGCGCACCCACCTGTACCGTAAACTCAAGGCGCTCGGCATCGATGCCAAAGGGAAGTGATTAAAGCCATGCCGTATTTCCGGGCCGGGTCGTCCGGCGGAACCTTGCTTCCGTATGGGGCCGCGTGTGTGCACACACGGATGAGCTCATGAAGATCATCATCCTCGGCGCCGGCCAGGTGGGCTCCTCCGTAGCGCACAATCTCGCCAGCGAGTTCAACGACATTACCGTCGTCGATGCGAACAGCCGGATCCTGCAGGATCTGCAGGATCGCCTGGATATTCGCACCGTGGTCGGTCACGGTGCCCATCCCGACGTGTTGCAGCGCGCCGGGGCCGAGGATGCCGATATGATCATCGCCGTGACCAACAGCGACGAGACCAACATGATCGCCTGTCAGGTCGCCTACACGCTGTTCCATACACCCACCAAGATCGCACGCGTGCGCGCCGCGGAATTCCTTAGCCAGCCACGCCTGTTCTCACAAGATGCCCTGCCTATCGACGTGCTGATCAGCCCGGAGCAGCTGGTGACGGACTATGTGCAGCGGCTGATCGATTATCCGGGTGCCTTGCAGGTGCTGGACTTCGCGGACGGCAAGGTGCAACTGGTTGCGGTACGCGCCTATTACGACGGTCCGCTGGTCGGTCAGGAGTTACGCGCCCTGCGTGAGCACATGCCCAAGGTCAAGGCGCGCGTCGCGGCGATCTTCCGGCGCGGTCGCGCGATCATTCCCGGAGGTGATACCGTCATCGAGGTGGATGACGAGGTGTTCTTCGTGGCGGCACGCGGCGACATCCGCGCGGTGATGGGTGAGTTACGGCGGGAGGACCGGCCGATCAAGCGCATCATTCTGGCCGGTGGCGGTAATATCGGCATGCGCCTCGCCCAGGCCTTGGAGGGGCGCTATCAGGTCAAGCTGATCGACAGCAGTCCGGAGCGCACGCGCATGCTGTCCGAGAGTCTGGAAAATACCATCGTATTGCTGGGCGACGCGGCCGACGAAGAGTTGCTGCTCGAGGAGAACATCGAAAACACGGATGTGTTCTGTGCGCTGACCAACGATGAGGAGGCGAATATCCTCTCTGCCATGCTGGCCAAGCGGCTCGGTGCCCGCAAGGTGATGTCGCTCATCAATCGAGCCGCCTACGTGGATCTGGTGCAGAGCGAGGCCATCGACATCGCGCTCTCGCCCCAGCAGGCCACGATCGGCAGTCTGCTCACCCATGTCCGGCGTGGTGACGTGGTCGCCGTGCATTCCCTGCGCCGCGGCGCAGCCGAGGCCATCGAGGCCGTAGCCCACGGTGATCGTAGTACCTCGAAGGTGGTTGGGCGGGCGCTGCAAGACATCAAGCTACCGACAGGTGCCAGCATCGGTGCCATCGTTCGTGGCGACGAGGTGCTCATCGTCCACCACGACACCGTCATCGAAAGCGGTGACCACGTCATCTTGTTTCTGGTCGACAAGCGACGTATCGCCGATGTGGAACGTCTGTTTCAGGTCGGCGTCACGTTCCTTTGACAGCATGCGTGTGAGGCTGGCGGCCGGATACCGGCACAGTTCTTACGGCGCACCCGTCGACATGGCTTTCACAATCTATCGGCTCAACTGAGTAGTCATGCAGCTCGCGACGATCCAACGCATCCTTGGTCTGTTGCTGATGATCTTCAGCACCACGATGCTCCCGCCCGTCGGCGCGGCGCTGTGGTACGGTGACGGCGCGGTACTGCCCTTTATCCACGGGTTCTTGCTAGTGCTTTCCGTGGGGTTCCTGCTCTGGTGGCCGGTGCGTAAGCGGCGCCGGGAATTGCGGCTACGCGACGGCTTCGTGGTGGTGGTCATGTTCTGGCTGGTGCTGGGGCTGGCGGGCGCGGTGCCATTGGCACTGTCCGAACGGCCTGATATGTCCGTTACCGACGCGGTATTCGAATCCATTTCCGGGCTGTCGACGACCGGTGCCACGGTACTCACCGGCCTGGACGATCTGCCCAGGTCGATCCTGTTCTACCGTCAGGAACTGCAATGGCTGGGCGGCATGGGGATCATCGTGCTGGCAGTCGCGGTGCTGCCCATGCTGGGTATCGGCGGCATGCAGCTCTATCGCGCCGAGACACCGGGCCCGATGAAGGACACCAAGCTCACGCCCCGCATCACCGAGACCGCCAAGGCGCTCTGGTACATCTACCTGGGGCTGACGGTGGCCTGCGCCGCTGCCTTCTGGGTGGCCGGCATGGAGCCGTTCGACGCCATCACACATAGTTTCTCGACCGTGGCCATCGGCGGTTTTTCCACCCACGATCTCAGTATGGGGTATTTTCAAAGCACCACGATCGAAATGATCGCCGTGGTGTTCATGCTGCTGGCCGGGATGAACTTCGCGCTGCATTTCACCGCCTGGCGCAGTATCAGCCTGCGCCCCTACGCACAGGACTCGGAGGTACGGACCTACCTCACGATCCTGACGCTGACCGCCGGCATCACCGTGGCCTATCTCATCATGACCGGCACCTTCTCCAGCTGGGGGGACTCTCTGCACCACGGCATCTTCCAGGCCGTCTCCATCGGTACGACCACCGGTTTCACCACGGCCCAGTATCACGCCTGGCCGGGCTTCCTGCCGGTGCTGCTGTTGTTCACGAGCTTCATCGGCGCGTGCGCCACCTCCACCGGCGGGGGCATCAAGGTGATCCGCTTCCTGCTGCTCATCAAGCAGGTCGGGCGTGAGATCACGCGTCTGGTGCACCCTAATGCGCAGATCCCGATCAAGATCAACCGCAAGCCTCTGCCCGACCGGGTGGTGGAGGCGGTGTGGGGCTTCTTCGCCGCGTACATCGCCATCTTCGGCGTGTTACTCCTGATCCTGATGGCGACGGGCCTCGATCAGGTTACGGCATTCTCCGCGGTCGCGGCGTGCATGAATAACCTGGGGCCGGGGCTGGGCAACGTGAGCGCCCACTACGGCGACCTGAACGCCATCGCCAAGTGGGTCCTGTGTATCGCCATGTTGCTCGGGCGGCTCGAGATCTTCACCGTGTTGGTGCTGCTGTCACCGGCGTTCTGGCGACGTTGACGATGACGAACGAGGAGCGCAACAGCTGGGATCAGCGCTACCGCGGCACGCCCGACACAGCGCCGTTGCCGATCGCGGTGGTACGTGATTACGCCCATCTGCTGCCGGTGGAGGGGCGGGCGCTGGACCTGGCCTGTGGCCGGGGCGGTACGGCACTGTTGCTGGCGCGTTGCGGGCTGACAGTGGATGCCTGGGATCTGTCGGCGGTCGCCCTCGGGCAACTGGAAGCGGCGGCCGCCCGTGACGGCCTGACGATCGCGTCCCGGGTGCGCGACGTGGTGGCCGAGCCGCCGCCGCCGGCGTGCTACGATGCGATCACGGTCGGCTATTTCCTGGACCGGCGGCTTACCCCGGCAATCATGGCGGCGTTGCGGCCGGGCGGGCTGTTGTTCTACCAGACCTTCGGCCCGGAGCGCGTGGGCGACCGCGGGCCGCGCAATCCAGCCTACCGGTTGGCGACGGGCGAACTGCTGCACCTGTTTGCGCCGTTGCGCGTCCACCTCTATCGGGAGGACGGGGTGCCGGGCGACCACGCTCGCGGCCTGCGTGGCGAGGTACAGTTTATCGGTGCACGCGTCTGAGCGCGCCGCAGCGACCTGATCGGGAGCATCTCATGAGCCTCATAGACAACTTCGAGAAGATGCTGGCGGGTGGGCAGGATAACACCCTGCTGCGCTACAGCCTGGGTACCGAATACCTGAAGGCCGGCGATGCCCGGGCCGCGGTGCTGCACCTGCGGCGTGCCGTGCAGCACGACCCAGACTACTCGGCGGCCTGGAAGATGCTGGGCAAGGCGCTGACAGAGGCCGGCGACGGCGCGGCCGCCCGGGAGGCCTATGCGACCGGCATCGAGGTGGCCGAGCGCAAGGGTGACAAGCAGGCGGCCAAGGAGATGCGGGTCTTCCTCAAGCGACTGCAGAAGGCGGGGTAGGCGGGGATCCGGATCCGGGATTCAGGATTCGGCAGGGAAACTAAAAATGGACTCTACCCCGAACGGTACTTGCCTAAACCATTACTTGGCCACGGAAACACACGGAATGACACGGAAAGAATTTACTGCGTAAACCCTGGGTCATCACCCTGCGTATGGCTTCCGGATTTTATGCAGTGAGTCTTTTTCCGTGTGCTTCTGTGGCCATTTTCCGAGACATCGGCTGATGTAAGTGCCATTCGGGCCTGCCCTTTTTGTTTTTTGGACTGCCGACTGATGCCATCCGACGTGCGTCAGTACAGCCGCGGTTCGCCGGGTGGGCGGCTGCGGAAACGGCGGTAACCCCACTGATATTGTTCCGGACAACGGCGCACGCAGGCCTCGACGCCGCGGTTCATGGCGGCCGCGGCGACCACCGGGTCGGGGTCGGCAATTTCGTCCGGGGCTGGCAGGAACTGGAAGCGGTAGCCGCGCCCGCCGGGCAGACGCTCGCAGAAGCCAAAGAACACCGCCGCGCCGGTCTTCCGCGCCAGCCGCCCCAGCAGCACCATGCTGTTCGCCGACACCCCGAAGAACGGCGCGAACACACCGCCGTCGCCGGGGTCCTGGTCGGGCAGGATGCCGATCACCTCACCGGCGGCGAGCGCCCGGTACAGTTGCCGGACCCCGGTGGCGTCGGTGGTCGCCAGGCGGGCGCCCAGGCGTCCCCGGCCACGGCGGATCAGGGCGTCGAGTTCGGGCACGCGCGGCGGGCGGTACAGATTGGTGATGCCCCAGCGCAAGGCACAGAAATGCCCCGCCATCTCCCAGCTGCCCAGGTGCGGCGTCGCGAGGATCACCCCGCGGCCGGCCCGCACGGCAGCATCGACGGGTTCGACGTCGAGTGCCTCGCCCATCAACGGCCGCAGGCGTGCCTGCGGCCACAGCCAGAGTGGGCCGGCCTCGAAGACCGTTCGGCAGGTCTCAACGATGGAGCGGTTCAGCAGCTGTCGCTGCGCCCGGGCATCGAGTTCCGGCAGGCACAGGTGGATATTGACCGCGCTGTGGCGGCGTATGCGGTTGGGCAGGACGGTCAGCAGCCAGCCGACGGCCGCGCCGAGGCGCCGGTTCCAGCCGAGCGGCAGGGCCGCGAGCCCGTGCAGCAGGGCGGTGATCAGGCGGGCGCGCATGGGCCACGACGTACGTCGAATGTGAGGTCTATTGCCACAGCTTGGTTTATTAGGGCGATAAAATTCATGTCCAACCCCACAATCATCTAAGAATAGTCAGTAGTTTCACCCTGAGGCCGATAAATAGCCTTCATCCATGAGCATTTTCAGAGAAGCCGCCATGCGCCAGCTCGAGCTGCCATAAAAATTGTGACTTTGATTGTATTCGAATGCTGTCATTGGATATGAGTGGGAATGTGGTGGCGCGCAATAGGTAAAATTCCAATTGTTGTGGGATTTTATTTAGTTCTGCCGATTGCTCCTGTGGCCGCGCGGCCAACCGCCGGATGCCGTGCGGGGCGTGACCGGTAAAAACGCCACTATATTGAACGGCATTTACCTTAACTAACCATTTCTCCAAGGCAACGGCTTACGTAGGCGCCATGCGCCACTATACTGACTCGGGTCGATGAGGGGGATGGTCATGTCCGAAGTGGTGGAGGTCTGCGGCCTGTCGCCGCAGGAGGCGTGGGACTACCTGCAGCGGAATCCGCGCGCATTGTTGGTCGACGTGCGCTCGAACATGGAGTATCTGTTCGTCGGCCATCCGCTCGGCGCCATCCACGTACCCTGGATCGACGAGCCCGACTGGCAGATCAACCCGCAGTTCGTCACCCAGGTGCGCCAGCTCCTGCTGGGCGGCGTGTGTGCTGCCGATGACACCGTCGACTGCGCCCCGGTCATCCTCATCTGCCGCAGCGGTAAGCGCTCACTCGAGGCCGGCAAGCTGCTGGTAAGGAGCGGTTTGAAGGAAGTCTACAACGTCACAGAGGGCTTCGAGGGCGAGCTCGACGCCCATCATCACCGCAGCAGCGTGGGTGGCTGGCGCTTCCGCGGGCTGCCCTGGGAGCAGTGCTAGGGCCTGTTAACACTATTCGCACCGCGGCGCCGGCGGGAGAGCAGCCCATTTTTTTGATCCTTTTATTCCGGGTATCCTACCCGCCACCCTGCGGGCCGGCCCGGCGGTCGTCCCCCTGCGCTCCAGGCGAAGGGATCGTCGAATAGCTGCGGCTATTCTCCTCAAACGGTCGAAAAAATGACCTTGCTCTTCCACCGTGCTCGCCCCGATCGCTCAAGTCCGACAGGCTCCTGGATCCACCCGCGTTGACTCTTCCGGGTTGGGCGGAATATATTGCGGGTCTGGCGCGTCGCGCCGGGGCATGATCTTCACGAGACGATTCGCCGGTATTCCCCGCATCTCCGGCGAGACTGCAGGTACCCCAAAATCAATCGCAGAAGGCCGATCGACTGAATTATTACCCATAAGGACTAGCCAGCCGCCTCCCCGGCATAGCGGAGGCGATTGGACGTGTCCAACACTTACAATGCGGTCAGGAGGAGAACTAGAGATGTCTACAGACGCAATGCAGAACGGCCAGTTGGATGCATGGCTCAACCAGAAGCTGGATGAATTGCTGCCGAGCAAACTGGCCGACATCGAGGCCAACAAGACCCCGAAGATGGCCATCATTGCCACCAAGGGCACCCTGGACTGGGCCTATCCGCCCTTCATCCTGGCCTCCACCGCCGCGGCCCTGGGCTGGGAGGCCAGCATCTTCTTCACCTTTTACGGTCTGCTGCTGCTGAAGAAGGAGATCCCCAGCGAGGTCAGCCCGCTGGGCAACCCGGCCATGCCCATGAAGATGCCGTTTGGTCCGAAGTGGTTCCAGAACTTCACCTGGCCGATGCCCAACCTGATCATGGCCGGCATCCCCGGCTTCGAAAAGGTGGCCACCGGTCTGATGAAGAAGACGTTCAAGAACAAGGGCGTCGCCACGGTCGACGAGCTGCGCGAGCTGTGCATCGAGGCCGACGTGAAGATGTACGCCTGCCAGATGACCGTGGACGTGTTCGGTTTCAGCCGTGACGAGTTCATCGGTGGCGTCGACTACGTCGGTGCCACCTACTTCCTGCCCATGGGCAAGGAAGCGGACGTCTGCCTGTTCATCTGATCGCGCAGCCGGCAGTGACGAAGACAGGACCCGCGAGGGTCCTGTTTTTTTTTTTACACCTCGGAAAAAGGAACCCCGGTGGGCGGCGCCAGCGTTTCCCAATAGGCCGCACTTTTCCCAGATGCCGAATACCCCTAGACTCCAGGTAACCAGCGCCCGGAACTATGAGGTACTAGGTACTAGGGATCTTCTGGTTAATTCGTCTTAATTCATCGTACCGTCATTGCGAGCGAAGCGCGGCAATCTCCTTCGACGGCAGATCAACAACTTTGAGATTGCCGCGTCGCTGCGCTCCTCGCAATGACGGGTTAATCAGAGGTTCCCTAGGGGTTCGCGGTCAAGTTTGGGGGCCAGGCCTTTCCTCGACCTAGAACCTAGAACCTGCCCTCCCGGCATACCACACAGACGAGGTCCCCGCATGCAGGGTTTCTATCCCGATATTCAGCCCTACGTCCGCCACACCCTGGCCGTCGACGGCGGGCATCAGCTGTACGTCGAAGAGAGCGGGAATCCGGCGGGTATCCCCGTGGTGTTCCTGCACGGCGGTCCGGGGGCCGGCTGTGAGCCCTTCCAGCGGCGCTTCTTCGACCCGGCACGCTACCGCATCGTGTTGTTCGATCAGCGCGGCTGCGGGCAGTCGACGCCACACGCCGAGTTGGACGGCAATACCACCGGGGACCTGGTCGCCGATATCGAGTTCATCCGCGAGCACCTTGGCATCGAGCGCTGGCTGGTGTTCGGCGGCTCCTGGGGTTCGACGCTCGGGTTGGTGTATGCCGAGACCCACCCCGGGCGCGTGTTGGGCCTGGTGCTGCGCGGCATCTTTCTCTGCCGGCCACGTGACATTGGCTGGTTCTACCAGGAAGGTGCCTCGTTTCTGTTTCCGGATTACTGGCAGGACTACCTCGCGCCCATCCCGCCCGAGGAGCGCGACCGGCTGGTCGAGGCCTATCATGCACGCCTGACCGGCAGCGACGAGGTGACACGCATGGCCGCGGCCAAGGCCTGGTCGCTGTGGGAGGGGCGTACGGCAACACTGCTGCCGCGCCAGTCGGTGATCGACCACTTCGGTGATCCCTTCACCGCGCTCAGCCTGGCGCGTATCGAGTGTCATTACTTCCTGCACGACTGCTTTCTGCGGCCGGACCAGATTCTGCTCGATGCGTACCGTCTCAAAGACATCCCCGGCGTCATCGTGCATGGCCGCTACGACGTGGTCTGCCCGGTCGAGCAGGCCTTCGCCTTGCACGAGGCCTGGCCCGAGGCCCGGCTGGAGGTCGTCCCTGATGCCGGCCATTCCGCGACCGAGTCCGGCACCGTCGCGGCCTTGGTGCGCGCCACCGACGAGTTTGCCGAGCGCCTGGCGTGATCGGGCTGCTGCAGCGCGTCACCGAGGCGCGCGTGGCGGTGGACGGCGCAACCATTGCTGCCATCGGTCGCGGCCTGCTGGTGCTGATCGGGGTCGAGCGCGGTGACGGCGAGGTCCAGGCCGAACGGCTGCTGGAGCGCCTGCTCGGCTACCGCGTATTCCCGGATGCGGAGGGTCGGATGAATCTGAGCGTGAGTGATAGCGGCGGCGGGCTGCTGCTGGTGCCGCAGTTCACACTGCCGGCGGACACGCGCAAGGGCATGCGGCCGAGTTTCACGCCCGCCGCGACGCCCGCAGAAGGGCGGCGGCTGTTCGATCATCTGGCGGCGCGCGCCCGTGCCGCCCATACCGACGTCGCAACCGGCCGCTTCGGTGCTGATATGCAGGTCAGTCTCACCAACGACGGGCCGGTCACCTTCTGGCTGCAGGTGGAGCCCCCGCGTCATTGAGCGCTGCATGAGTACCTGACGGATTACCCGTGGCCAGGATGCAGCTCGTAGGGCCGGAATCCGGGGGAGGATCACCGTTTCCCCGGATTACGCTGTGCGTCATTCGGGCTCCGCTGTGTCCTGTGGGTACGTAAACAGCACATCGTCGGGCGGTAGCCACTGGCCAGCATCAGTAGAACACACAGGCATCCTCCGGGTTTTGCCTTGATGAACGGCAAACTACCCGGCCGTTCTGCGTGAGACTGTACCGCCATGGTCGTACTATGGCAGTGGCAGCGCGTGGATGGTCATGCCTGCAGACGTCTCGTACAGGGGGTGTCGTGCATGGACAGAAAGATGCATTGGGACGCGGTGTATGCGCGCAAGAACCCGCTGGAGGTCAGCTGGTACCAGGCTGAACCGGTGCTGTCGTTGGAACTGATCGCGGCCACGGGCGTGCCCCTCGATGCGCCGCTCATCGATATCGGTGGCGGGGCCTCGGTGCTGGTCGATCGGCTGCTGGGGCGCGGTTACACCGATGTCACCGTACTCGATCTGTCGGCGCGGGCGTTCGCGTATGCCCGCACACGTCTCGGCGCGCAGGCAGCGCGCGTGCACTGGCTCGACGCCGATGTCACCGAGTTCGTGCCGGCCCGACGGTACGCCGTCTGGCATGATCGCGCCGTCCTCCACTTCCTGACCGCGGCCGCTGACCGGCGCCGCTACGTCGAGGCGCTGAACCGCAGTCTGATGGCGGATGGTCAGGTGATCATCGCCGCCTTCGCCCTGGGAGGTCCGACCCGCTGCAGCGATCTGGATATCGTGCAGTACGACGCGGCCAAACTGTGCGCCGAACTCGGTGCGGCATTCGACCTGGTCGAGGAAACCGCCGAGCGTCATGTGACCCCCGGCGGCAAGGATCAGCAGTTTGGCTACTTCAGGTTCGTGCGTCATGCGTCAGGCCGTGGGCCATAACACGCCCGACGCTGCGCGCATCAGCGCATCCGGCGGTATGACGCCGCGCCCAGGCGTCCCGCGTGTGCAGGATGCGCGGCGGCAGTGGGCAGGGAGCCCATACAGGCGTCGGGGCGTGGCCTGACGTACCGAATCCAAGAAACAGGCTCGTGCGCCGGTACTCGCGCGCAGCGAGCCCGTTGCCTATTTTGATGTGGCCGGATCCGCCGCGTATGTGGCTCGTTGGGGCACGCGGGGTTCGTGACCGGCCATGCGCTGCAGGCCGGCCATGTCCTTGATCACGACATGTTTGCGGTCGACCCGCAGCAGCTCGTCGGCCTGGAAGCGCGAGAACAGCCGGCTGACGGTCTCCACCGCCAGGCCGAGGTAATTGGCGATGTCGGTCCGGGACATGCTCAGGTTGAATTCGCAGGCGGAAAAGTTGCGGTCGCTGAAACGCTTGGAGATACGCAGCAGCAGCAAGGCGAGCCGTTCCTCGGCGCTCTTCTTGCCCAGCCAGATCATCATATCCTGATCCTCCAGGATCTCACGACTCATGATGCGCAGCAGCTGGCGTTGCAGTCCCGGGATACGGGTCGCGAGATCTTCCAGCATGTCGAACGGAATCTCGCAGGCGCTGGTGGTCTCCAGGGCCTCGGCCGTGCAGTTGTGGAGCACACTGGTGATGGCGTCCAGGCCGACGAGCTCGCTGGGGAGATGGAAGCCGGTCACCTGCTCCTGACCGTCGTCGGTGAGGGCGAAGGTCTTGACCGAACCGGAGCGGATGGCATAGATGGACGAGAAGCTGTCACCCGCCTGGAACAGCCGTTCGCCGCGCTGCAACGGGCGGCGGCGTTTGATGATGCGCTCCAGCTCCTCGACGTCACTGTGGTTGAGCTCCAGCGGCAGGCACAGCTGGTGCAGGCTGCAATTTTCGCAGGCGGCCTGGATACGACTCAGGTTGACGACGGAAGAGTCCATGATGCCCAAGTAAGTTCCTTCATCGGGCCGGCGATCGGCAGTTCGATTTGAGCAGATTGTTTGAGCTAAATCAATTTAGGCGCTGATGGGCGCCATTGGTCACAGGCTAGGTCACTGGGTCCGAATATGCTACCCGGGCGTGTCGCGGGCGCCGCAGGTGGTTCTCTCCGAAGTGATTTTCAGTTAGGATGCCGTCTGAGCCCGTTATCGGGTCGCTGCCGTGGATCTGTCTGCAGGGCTGCGCGCGGCGGATACGCCATTTTCCCGACTCACTGAATAGAAGACCGACTGAGCACAGAGTGCCGCGTGTCTCGCCCGGATGATCCAACATGACACAACGACAAGCCGAGGTGCGGCGGGAGACGCTCGAGACCCGCGTCGCCATCCGGGTGAATCTCGACGGGACCGGCGCCGCGCGTTTCAGCACCGGCGTACCCTTCCTGGATCACATGCTGGATCAGATCGCCCGCCATGGGCTGATCGACCTGGACATCCAGGCCGAGGGCGATCTGCACATCGACGCCCACCACACCGTCGAGGACGTCGGTATCACCCTGGGCCAGGCCTTCGGCCAGGCGCTGGGCGACAAACAGGGCATCCGCCGTTACGGCCATGCCTACGTGCCGCTGGATGAGGCGTTATCACGGGTGGTGATCGATTTTTCCGGGCGGCCGGGGCTGGAGTACCACGTCCAGTTCCAGCGGGCCCGTATCGGTGATTTCGACGTGGATCTGCTGCGCGAGTTCTTCCAGGGCTTCGTCAACCACGTACCGGCCACCCTGCACATCGACATGCTGCGTGGGGTGAACGCTCATCACATCGCCGAGACGCTCTTCAAGGCCTTCGGGCGCGCCCTGCGCATGGCGGCCGAGCCGGATCCGCGCATGCAGGGCCGGGTGCCCTCCACCAAGGGAAGTCTCTGAGCCGGCTCCTTAACCCGTCACCATGGGTACTTACTCACATAACCTTGTAGGAGTGGCCTTGGCCGCGAACCGCGTGGAGCAAACCCGGTTCGCGGCCACAGGCCGCTCCTACCCGCTGCCATCGCTATGACATCCGTCGCCATCATCGACTATGGCATGGGCAACCTGCATTCCATCGCGAAGGCAGTGGAGCACGTCGCCGGTGACACGCGCGTCGTGGTGACAGCCGATCGCACCGAGATCGAGCGCGCCGATCGTGTCATCTTCCCGGGCGTGGGCGCCATCCGCGACTGCATGGAAGAATTGCGGCGACTGGAATTCGATGCCCTGATCCGCGGCCTGGTCGGCCAGCGGCCGCTGCTCGGCGTCTGCCTGGGCATGCAGGCCTTGCTGGACTTTTCCGAGGAGAACGGCGGCACGCCGGCCCTGGGTCTGATCGCCGGCCAGGTGCGGCGCTTCCCGGATGGGTTCACGGACAGCGCCCACGGCACACGTCTGAAGATTCCGCACATGGGCTGGAATCAGGTGCAGCAGCGCGCTCATCCGCTCTGGGACGGCATCGAGCAGGACAGCCGTTTCTATTTCGTGCACAGTTACTACGCGCAGCCGGCCGACATGGCCAGTTGCGCCGGCACGACCGACTATGGCCTGAGCTTCGTCAGCGCCCTGCGCGGCGAGGGCGTCTTTGCCGTGCAGTTCCACCCGGAGAAGAGTCAACACGCCGGGCTGCGGCTGCTGGCCAATTTCGTCAACTGGGACGGTCAGGACTAGACTGGTCCCCGGATCACACTTCACAACCTGATCAGGCACAGAGGACAGGACCATGTTGCTGATACCCGCCATCGACCTGAAAGACGGCAAATGTGTGCGTCTGCGCCAGGGCCGCATGGATGACGTGACGGTATTCTCCGACGCCCCCGTCGAGGTCGCGCGGCGCTGGGTGGAGGCCGGCGCGCGACGGCTGCACATCGTCGACCTGAACGGGGCCTTGGCCGGCCAGCCGGTGAATGCGGCGGTGATCAAGGAGATCGCCGCGACCTTTCCCGACCTGCCCATCCAGGTCGGTGGCGGCATCCGCGACGAGGACACGGTGCAGGCGTATCTGGATGCCGGCGTCAGCTATGTCATCATCGGCACCAAGGCGGTCAGCGCGCCGCATTTCGTCAACAATCTGTGCATGGAATTTCCGGGGCACATCATCGTCGGGCTCGACGCCAAAGACGGCAAGGTGGCGATCGACGGCTGGTCCAAGCTGTCGCACCATAACGTCCAGGAACTCGCGCAGCGCTTCGAGCGCGACGGCGTGGTGGCGATCGTGTACACCGACATCGGCCGTGACGGCATGATGAACGGCGTCAACGTCGAGGCCACGCTGGCACTGGCACGCGCCATCACCATTCCGGTGATCGCCTCCGGTGGTGTCAGCAGCATGACCGACATCGACGCGCTGTGCGCCGAGGAGAACGAGGGCATCATGGGCGCGATCATCGGCCGCGCCCTCTATGAAGGCAGTATCGATCTGACCGCCGCCCAGAAACGGGTCGATGAATTACGGGGTTGAGGTTCTAGGTTCTAGGCTCTAGGTTCTAGGTTCTAGGTGCTAGGGACGAGGGAAAACCTTTCTCCTGAGCTTGGTCGCGAACTCCTAGCACCTAGGACCTAGGACCTGACTTTTAAGTAGACCGAGGAAAGATCTCGCTCCCAAGCCTGACCACGAACCCCTAGGACCTAGAACCTGGACCTAGGACCTAGGACCTGAATTCATGCTATCCAAACGTATCATCCCCTGTCTTGATGTCGATGCCGGACGTGTCGTCAAGGGCGTGAAGTTCGTCGCGATCCGCGATGCCGGTGATCCGGTGGAGATCGCGCGCCGCTACGACGAGCAGGGTGCCGACGAGATCACGTTTCTGGATATCACGGCCAGCTCCGACGATCGTGAGACCATGGTCCACGTCGTCGAGCAGGTCGCCGGCGAGGTGTTCATCCCGCTGACCGTTGGCGGTGGCATCCGCGCGTTGCCCGACATCCGCAGGATGCTGAATGCCGGCGCCGACAAGGTCGCAATCAACACTGCGGCGGTGAGCCGGCCCGAATTCGTGCGCGAGGCGGCCGAGCGCTTCGGCTCGCAATGCATCGTCGTGGCCATCGACGCCAAGCGTGTCAGCACCGCGGGCGAGCCGGCGCGCTGGGAGATCTTCACCCACGGCGGGCGCAAGCCCACCGGTCTGGATGCCGTCGAGTGGGCGCGCCGCATGGTCGACTACGGCGCTGGTGAGATCCTGCTCACCAGCATGGATCGCGACGGCACCAAGGACGGCTTCGATCTGGCACTCACCCGTGCCGTCAGTGATGCGGTGGAGGTGCCGGTGATCGCCTCCGGCGGTGTGGGCAACCTCGATCATCTGGTCGAGGGCGTGCGCGAGGGCGGCGCGGATGCGGTGCTGGCCGCGAGCATCTTCCACTTCGGCACCTACACCATCGCCGAGGCCAAGGCGTACATGGCCGCCGCCGGCGTGGAGGTCCGCCTGTAGACGCAGGCGCGGCCGGGTGCCGTTCGGATGCTGCCACGTGAATTGGCGGCGTCTGCAATAAATCCACCCCCTGGGGCGTCCTATCGAGACGCCGGAGCGTAATCGGGAACATGGAACCGAACTGGTTGGATGAGATCGAATGGACTGCGGATGGCCTGGTACCGGCGATCGCGCAGGACGCGGCGACCGGCGAGGTCCTCATGTTCGCCTGGATGAACCGCGAATCCCTCACGCTCACCGTGGCTGAAGGGCGCGCCGTGTACTGGTCGCGCTCGCGCCAGCGCCTGTGGCGCAAGGGCGAGGAGTCGGGGCATGTGCAGGAGGTCCGCGACATCCGCCTCGACTGCGATAAGGACGTGATCCTGCTGAAGATCGAGCAGGTCGGTGGCATTGCCTGTCATACCGGCCGGCGCAGCTGCTTCTTCCACCGGCTGGAAGATGGTCAGTGGCAGGCGGTGGAACCGGTACTGAAGGACCCCGGCAGCATCTATACGCAGCGGAGTGGCCATGAGTGATACCCTGGAGAGGCTGGCAGTGATCCTGGAGGCGCGCAAAGGCGCCGATCCCGATAGTTCCTATGTTGCCGGGCTCTACAGCAAAGGTCTCGACGCCATCCTGAAGAAGGTGGGTGAAGAGGCCACCGAGACCATCCTGGCCGCAAAGGGTGGTGCGCGGGAGCACTTGATTTATGAAACTGCGGATTTGTGGTTTCATACCCTGGTCATGCTGGCGCAGCAGGACCTCGGTCCCGCAGATGTACTGCAGGAACTGGAACGCCGCTTCGGTCTCTCGGGGCTGGAGGAGAAGGCGGCCCGTACGCCTGATCAGGCCTGAATTTACAGCGCCGCTGAGTTGCGGCTGGAGGAGTTGGTATGGGATTTGGTGGCATCAGTATCTGGCAGCTTCTGATCGTTCTGGCGATCGTGCTGGTCCTGTTCGGCGCGAAGCGTCTGCGGACGTTGGGCTCGGATCTGGGCACCGCCGTCAAAGGTTTCAAGAGTGCGGTGAAAGAAGGCGAGGAAAAGGGCGCCGACAAAGATCAGCTCGAGCAGGCGGACGGCCGCACTATCGATGGCGAAGTGACTGCCAAAGAGAAGGATAAGGCATAGGATCAGGGGTTAGGGACTAGGGACTAGGTTCTAGGAAAACTACCCGTTTTCCGCACCTCCTCCTAACCCCTGGCCCCTAGTCCCTGACATCATGTTTGATATCGGTTTCTGGGAACTCATCCTCATTGCAATCGTGGCGCTGATCGTCATCGGCCCGGAGCGTCTGCCGCGGGTGGCGCGTACGGCCGGGCTGTACATGGGCCGCGCGCGGCGCATGGTCGCGACGGTCAAGGCGGATGTGCAGCGCGAACTGGCCACCGAAGAACTCAAGCGTACGCTCGAGAAACAGGCCGATTCCGTCGGTCTGCACGAGATTGTTGAAGAGGTCGACCAGGCCACGGCCGCCGCCCGGGAGTTCTTCAGCCCGGAGGCCCAGGCGGCGCGTGATGCCGAGGAAGCCGCGGCCATCGAGGACACCGCGACCGTCGAGGACACCGCGGCCGTCGAGGACACCGCCGTTACCGGGGGCACCGCCGCCACCGAGCTGACGGACCAGGCGTCGCCAAAGCAGCATGGCAAGATCTGATCCCAAGCGCGACACGTCCGCTGGCGACGTGGAGCAGCCGTTCCTTGCCCACCTGGTCGAACTGCGCGACCGGGTCCTGCGCATGGTCGTGGTCGTGCTCGTTATCTTTCTGGCGATGGCGCCCTTCGCCAACCAGCTGTTCTCGTTGCTGGCCGAGCCGCTGCTCGCGCACATGCCCGAAAACAGCTCCATGATCGCCATCGAGGTGGTGTCACCGTTCCTGATTCCCTTCAAGCTCACGCTGGTGCTGGCGATCTTCGTCGCCGTGCCGTTTCTGCTCTATCAGCTGTGGGCGTTCATCGCGCCCGGGCTGTATCGGAACGAGCGCCGCATGATCGTACCGCTGCTGGTGTCGAGCACGCTGCTGTTCTATCTGGGCGGGCTGTTCGCCTACTATGTGGTGTTTCCCCTGATCTTCGCCTTCCTCACCGGCACCGCACCCGAGGGTGTGGCGGTGATGACCGACATCGGCAAGTATCTGGACTTCGTGCTGACGTTGTTCTTCGCCTTCGGCGCCGCGTTCGAGGTCCCGGTGGCCACCTTCGTCCTGGTGTGGATGGGTGTGACGACGCCGGACGCACTGGCGGCGAAGCGCCCCTACATCATCGTGGGCGCCTTCGTGATCGGCATGCTGCTCACGCCGCCGGATATCATTTCGCAGACCCTGCTCGCCCTGCCGATGTGGCTGCTGTTCGAGATCGGCGTGTTCATGGCCCGGCACTTCGTGCCGAAGAAGAGCACCGCCGAGACCGACCACACGCCCTTCGAACCCATGACCGAGGCGGACATGGACGCCGAGCTTGATCGTATCGAGGCGGACGAACGCAAGGACGCCGCGGAGCCCAAGCCGTGAGTGCCAGTCCATAAATAGTGCGCCCGACCCCGCGCGGTGGCGCGAAGGAAGGGAATCATGCCCGTCCCTCTGATCCTGATCCTGCTGCTGTTCGCGCCGCTGTCCGTCCCGGGCACCGATGCGCCGTCGCGCAACCGGCTCGCGGATCACCCCTCACCCTATCTCGCCATGCATGCGGACGATCCGGTGCACTGGCAGCTGTGGGATGCGGAGGCCTTCGGTCGTGCGACGCGCGAGGGTCGGTTGCTGCTGGTGTCGACCGGCTACTTCAGCTGTCACTGGTGCCACGTCATGCAGCGGGAGAGCTATCGCGACCCTGGCATCGCCGCGTACATCAACCGCCATTTCATCCCCGTGAAGCTCGACCGCGAATGGTCACCGACGGTCGACGCCGGACTGATGGACTTCCTGCGCCACACGCGCGGCCAGGCGGGCTGGCCGGCCAATGTCTTCCTCACCCCCGATGGTTTCCCACTGGCCGGCACCCTCTATCTGCCTCCGCAGGAATTTCAGGGCATTCTGGAAGACCTCGCAGGGCGCTGGGCGCGTGACGCCGAGGCGCTCGCGGACCTGGCGCGCGCCGCCGCCGCTACCCGCAACGACCCGTCGACGCAGACCGGGGAGGCCGTTGCGGGGCAGCCCCCCCGGCCCCTCGATGACCGCTTGCTGGACGAGGCGCTGGCACGGGCCGACACCCTCGCCGGCGGTTTCGGCGCACAGAGCAAATTCCCGCTGGCGCCACAGCTGGCGGCGCTGCTGGAGCTGCAGGCGCGCAGGCCGGACCCGCGGCTGGCGGATTTTCTACGGTTTACGCTGGAGCAGATGGCAACGCAGGGCCTGCGCGATCATCTCGGTGGGGGCTTCTTCCGCTACACGACCGATCCCGGCTGGCAACAGCCGCATTTTGAAAAGATGCTCTACGACAATGCCCAGCTCGTCGTCGTGTATCTGCGCGCCGCGGAGCTGTTTGGCGAGGCACGCTTCGCCGCCACCGCCCGCGATACGCTGGAGTTTCTGCTGACGGACATGGCGGCACCGGGCGGTGGTTATGTTGCCGCGCTGTCAGCGGTCGACACCGCGGGTGAGGAGGGTGGTTACTATCTATGGGACACGACGGAGATCGAGCGGTTGGCGGGTGAGTACTTTCCGCTGCTGGAGCGCCTCTGGGCGCTGGACGACAGGCCCGACTTCGAGGGCGGTCATCTCCTGATACCGCGCCTGGACGAGGCTGCGCTGGCGCACGCGACCGACCGCACACCGGCCGCGGTCGGACAGGTCCTCGCGGCGCTGCGTGTCCGCCTGCGGGCGGCGCGCAGCGCGCGTGGGCTGCCCGTCGACACCAAGCGTCTGGCCGGCTGGAACGGCCTGATGCTGACGGCCTTGAGTGAGGCCGCGCGCCGGTTCGATGCGGGGCACCCGCAGGGGCGCTATACGCGTGCCGCGCGGGCGCAGCGGGACTTCATCGTGGCACATTTTCTTGTCGGCGGGCGCTTGCTGCGCGTGCACCCGGACGGTCACGTGCCGGCTGCGGCGGAACTGGAGGATTACACCCTCGTCGCCGCCGGCCTGCGCGATTACGGGGAGGTCTTCGGCGCAGACGCAGACGCTGAGCGGCGACTGCGGGGTCTGACCGAGCAGGCCTGGGCGCGGTTCTACGCTGAGGAAGGCGGCTGGCGCCTGGGTGAGGATGCCTTGTTGCACTGGGGGGTGGCCGGCAGCGCCGTGCCCGATGGTCCGCTGCCCGCGCCGCCGGCGGTGCTGATGGCGGTGTCGCAGGACCTCGGTGTCGCTGCACCGCGCCTGCGCCGGGCGTTGGCGCAGGCGCTGCCGGCGGTGCGGCGCGCGCCGTTCGTGCACGCGAGCTACGCTGCGCTGTATCGGCGCGACTGAACGCCGTTCATGGTCTTGCCCGTGGGTTTCCGTGTGCTCCCGCGGCCAATGCAGGTTTCAGGTTCACTCCTTGCAGGCGCGCACCGGTGTGCCGTAGCGCAGCCGGGTGCCGTGTGTCAGCGACATCAGGATCTCGTCGGCGGCCAGGTCGACGGGCAGGTGGGCCCCGGAGATCTTGGCGCCGTGGATGCTTGCGCCGGTCAGCCGGGCAGTACTCAGATCGACGCCGCGCAAGTCCGCCTGGCGGAAGTAGCTGTTGCTCAGATCCAGACCATCGGCATCCAGACCGCGCAGGTCCAGGCCACGGAAATCGCAACCGGTCAGATCGCAATGCTCACCTGCCTGTCGGCGCTGGTTGAATTCGTCGACCTTGCCGGCGCGCAACAGTTGGTAGAGCGGATCGTTCTTGATGGCGGGTGTCTGGTCGCTCATGGGCCTCTCCCTCGATCTCGCAGTTGGGGGCAGTGTAGCAGTGGACCACCAGCGGTGCGCGGGCCGTCCGGTGCTCAGGCGCTGGCGCTGCGGGACGGGACGGGCGGGGCGACGCGGTGAAAGCCGAGGTAGATCACGGGTACCAACAGCAAGGATACCAAAAGGGAGAAGCTCAACCCCCAGACCATGGTCTGGGCCAGCGGCTGCAGCATCTCCGCGCCCTCGCCCCAGCCCAGCGACAGCGGCAGCAGGCCTACCACGGTCGTGAGGGTCGTCATCAGGATGGGACGCAGCCGCAGTTCGCCCGCCGTGGCGATGGCCGCGTGCACGGACCGACCCCGTGCGCGCAGCAGTTCGATGTACTCCACCAGCACGATGGCATTGTTCACGACGATGCCGGCGAGCATGATCAGGCCGAGCCATACCGGCATGGACAGCGGCACGCCCAGCAGCGGCAGCGCCAGCGCCGGCCCGGTAACCGCGAAGGGCACGCTCAACAGGATCACCAACGGATTGCGCAGCGACTCGTACTGTACCGCCATGACGACGAACACCAGGAACAGCGCCAGCGCGAGCAGCAGTCCGGCGATCTGCCGGCCTTCCTGCAGTTCTGTGAAGGCGCCGATGTCGTAGAGTCGATAGCCGGCCGGCAGATCGAGCGCCGCCAGCCGCTGCAGCGCATCCTCCATGACCTCGCTGAGTGCCCGGGTGCCGCTCAGCGAGGCGTACACCTCGATCATGCGTTCCTGCTGGTAGCGCAGAATCTCGGTGGGGGCGGCGGTCAGGCCGATCCGGGCGACATCGCTCAGGCGTACCGCGGGGCGGTTGCCGCCGGACGCGGTCAGTAAAATACTTTCCAGGTCGGAGATCGTTTTCATGTCCGGTTGCGGCAGGCGCACGCGGATATCGAACTGCCGGTCGTCGGCGATGAAGTCGCCGGCGAGCTCGCCATCCAGCGCGAAGCGCAGTGCCATGCCGATATCATCCACGTCCAGTCCCAGCTGCGTGGCACGCTCGCGGTCGACGGTCACCGCCAGTTCATGCTGGGCCTCTTCACCCGTCCAGGAGACATTGCGCAGGCCGGGCGTGTCGTTCAGCACGGCGACGACCTGCGGGCCCAGCTCCTGCAGGGTGTCCAGATCCGGCCCCTGGACGCGGAAGGCGATGTCGTCCTCACCCGCGCCGACCCGCAGGCCGCGCAGGCCGGCGACGCGCATGATGATCTTGTAGCCGACCAGCTGCAGCTGCTCGATCTCGGTGTTCATGTGGGTGACCCACTCATTGGACGAGACCGTGCGCTGGTCCAGGGGTTTGAGCTGTACCTGCAGGGTGGCGCGACTGGACAGCTCGCGTGCGGTGCGCCCGAAGATGAAGCCGCCGGTGGTAGTGAACACCGACTCGACCTCGGACTGACGGTGGAACAGCGCCTCCAGCCGTCGGGCGGTCACGTCCATGGTTTCCATGGCGGTGCCGGTGTCGCCGGTGACGCGCACCGTGATGCGGCCATCGTCCAGGTCCGGCAGAAAGATCTCCTTGCCGGTGAGGAAGGGCAGCACACTGACACCGAGCAGCACCACGAACGCGAGCAGTGCCAGCAGTTGCGTGCCGCGGTGCGCCGTCAGACCGCGCAACAGGCGTGCATAGGTACGCTGCAGCCTGCCGAGCTGGCGGTTGAAGGCACGGTGCCAGGCGGGCTCGCCACGTTCGTGCTCGGGGCGCAGGCGCGTGCCCCAGGCCGGCACCAGCGTCAAGGCCACCACCATGGCTGCGAAGATGGCGGCCGAGATCGTGATGATGAGCTCCCGGAACAGCATCCCCGACAATCCCGCGATCATCAGAAACGGCAGCACGGCGGCCAGGTTGGTGCTGGTGGACGCGACGATGGCGCTGTTGACCTCGGTGGCGGCCTGGATGCCGGCGTGCAGCGGCTCCTCGCCGGCATCCTGATGGCGGTGGATGTTCTCCAGCATGACGATGGCACTGTCCACCAGCATACCGATGCCGACCGCCAGGCCACCCAGGCTCATGATGTTCAGGGTCAGCCCGGTGAATTCCATGACGAACAGGGTGACGGCGATGGCGATGGGGATGGCGCTACCGATCACCAGCGTGCGGCGCACATCGCCGAGGAACAGGAACACCACCGCCATCGCCAGCCCCGCGCCGCTCAAGCCGGCCGCGATCGCGTTGTTGAGCGCATAACGCACGTAGATGGACTGGTCCGACACGGTGCTGATGTCCACGTCGGCGGGCAGCTGGCCGGTGTCGCGCAGCCATTGCATCCGCGCCATGACGGCGTCGACCACGGCAACGGTGTTGGCCGTCGGCTGTTTCTGGATGGTGAGTTTGACGCCCGCGACGCCGTCGAAGCGCACCCGCAGCCGCTCGTCCTCGTGGGTGTCGCGGACCTCGGCGAGTTCCTGCAACGGCAGACTGTGGCCGCCCGGTACCACGATCGGCAGCTGGCGGATCTCCTCGACACGCTGAAAGCGTCCGTCGGTGCGGCTGCTGTATTCGCGTGCTCCGGCGTGCAGCCGGCCGGCGGCCACGTCGCGGTTGGCTGCGCGCAGCCGCGTGACGAGGCCGTCGGGGGTCAGGCCCACCGCCGCCAGGCGCTCCAGATCGGGTAGTACCTGGATCTCGCGCACCAGGCCGCCGCCGACCTCGGTGGAGGCCACGCCGGGCAGGTTGATGAACGACCGGGACAGCGAGTAGTCGACATAGCTGCGCAGTTCCACGGGGTCGAGGTGCGCCGAGCTGACGACGAATTCCGCCACGGGTATCTGCTGCGGATCACTCTTGTAGATGATGGGCGGATCGATGGTCGTGGGCAGGAAGCGCATGGCCCGGTCGAGACGGTTGCTGGCATCACGCAGCGCAATATCGATGTCGGTGCCGTAGGGGAACCACATGTCCACCGCGCTCTCGCCTTCCTTGCTGGTGGAGATCAGGGAGATGACGTTTTCCGTGATCGCCAGCTGTTCTTCCAGGTTGCGGGTGATCTGGTCCTCCATGATGCTCGCCGAGACGCCCGGATCGAGGATGCGCACGCGCACCTCGGGATAGACGATGTTCGGCAACAGGTCGACCGGCAGGCGCAGCGAGAAGAAGAAGCCCAGTACCACCACGGCGAGCGCGATCATGGTGACGCCGATGGGGTGGCGGATCGACCAGGCGGCGAGCCCGCCGCTGCGTCCGGGCGCGGCCGGGGGTTGCGACGTGCTCATGGCCGGGGTGTCGGCGGGGCGTCCGCTGTGGCGACGATCTTCACCGGTTTGCCGGCGGCCAGATTGATGAAGCCGCGGGTGATGACCCGGTCGCCGTCGGCGAGCCCGTCGACGATCTCGATGCGTTCGCCAAGCGCCATGCCGCTGTGTACCGGCGTGCGGCGGGCGTAGCCTTCGGCATCGATGGTGTAGACGTACTCGCCCTGCGTATCCTGACGCAGGGCCGCGAGCGGCACGCTGCGCCGCGGCCGTACCTCCCCGGGCAGATAGACGCGGCACAGCTGGCCCGCCTGGGCGCCCGGCGGCACGGGGTCGAGGGCGATCTCGACCATACCCTGCCGGGTGTTCGCATCGACGGTGGGATGGATGCGGTCGATGCGGCCGGCATAGGTCGCGGCCCCCAGCGCGTCGATACGTACCGTGACGGCGTCGCCGACGGTGAGCGTGGGCAGGATCAGCTCGGAGATTGGCACCTCGGTGACCAGCGAATCCGGATCGGCCAGGGTCAGCAGGTGGGTGAAGCGCGGTGCGGCGTCGCCCGGCTCGACCATGCGTTCGGTGATGACGCCGTCGAACGGCGCCCGGATGGCGGTATAGCCCAGGCGCGTCTTGAGCAGTGATTCCTCGGCCTCGGCGATGCGCAGGGTGGTCTCGGCGCGCAACTGTTCGTCCTCGGACACCAGCTTGCGGCCGGCCAGGCGCTGCAGGCGCGTGAGGTCCTGTTCGGCCTGGCGGCGGTTGGCCTCGGCCTTGTTCAGCTCGGCGCGCACCAGACGGTCGTCCAGCTGCAGCAGCAGGGTGCCGGCCTTGACCCGGTCACCTTCGTATACCGCCAGCGTCTCGACCCGTCCCTCCTCCTGACTGTGCAGGCGCACGATGCGGCGGGCGCGCAGCGTGCCGGTACGCACGACGGTCTGGGCGAGCCGTTCGGTGGCGATGGTCGCGACAGTGACCAGCACGGGCTGGTCGACGCGGGCCGCGTCTTGCCCGGGCGCAGATTGCCGGTCGCCACAGGCGCCCAGCAGGATGAGCAGCGCAGCGCCGAGGATAATCCGCGCCGGTCGTGCGTTACGGGAGTGATAGGGAGGCATATGGGGGAATGGTATCAACAAGCCTTCTGGGGCGCAGCCACGACTGTGGCCATATCCTGGACGTCCCGCGGTGAAGGGGTTTAGGCCCCGTCCGACCCGCCTGTTAGACTAGGGGCCCGTCGGGATTTGGGGCTGATCTACCGCGCCGGTGGGATAGCCGTCCATTGTTTGATCCTGCTCGTCAAATAGCTACGGCTATTGTCCGCGAAGGATCGAAGAAATGACCTCGCTTTCCCACCCGGCGCGCTATGATCGCCCAGGTCCGACAGGCTCCTGGTGGGCCTCCTGCCGGCCAGGAATCCAAGTTCAGGAATCCGATATGCAGATCAGTATCATCAGCGGCAGTCACCGGCACGACTCCCAGAGCGAGAAGGTCGCGCGCCACGTCGAGACGAGTTTAAAACAGCATGGCTTGTGTGCGCAGACCTGGTTGCTCAGTCTGGCCGGCAACCCGCTGCCGTTGTGGGATGAGGGCGTCTGGGACGGCCACCCTGAATGGGAGGCGCAGCTGGGGCCGCTGGCGGAGCAACTGCACGCCAGCGATGCCTTCGTGATCGTCTCGCCGGAATGGCATGGCCAGGTACCGGCGGGCCTGAAGAATTTCTTCCTGCTCTGGGGCAAGGGTGAGCTCGCCCACAAGCCCGCGCTCATCGTCACGGTGTCGTCCGCCGACGGCGGTGCCTATCCGGTCGCCGAGCTGCGCATGAGCAGCTACAAGAACAACCGCATCTGTTACATCCCCGAGCAGATTGTCGTGCGCAACGTCGAGACGGTGCTCAACGACGATCCCGCCGCCAATGACGAAGCCGCCGATGCGTATTTCCGCGATCGCATCCGCTACGCGCTGACCCTGCTCAAGGAATACGCCATCGCCCTGCGCCAGGTGCGCGCCAGCGGCGCGGCGGACCGATCGGTGTACAAGAACGGGATGTGACTCCGCCGGACACCGGACGCTGCGCTCGGTCGCTGTCATCCGGGCAGTGCGTTGCCTGCACGGTCCGGCGACGGGTGCTGAGGGTAATGCTCGCCACACTACAGGGCCGGATGCCGCCCGAGTGCTTGGAGCATCGGTCGGAAATTCAGGTCATCAGGTACAACCACGCGTGCGTCGGGTCACTCGTCGCAGACATGTCCAGCCGCGTGGTCATCCGCGATATCCGCATACGGCAGCGATTGCATTTGCGGCATCATCCCCTGCATCTCCTTGCCGCACTCGGCCATGGCCTGCACGGCCGGCTCCTTCGCGACCTGCATACCGTACGCCACGGCCCGGGCCTGCGCCGCATCACGCTTGCCTTGCATACACAGCGTCTTGACTTCCGCCTCCACCTGCTCGGCTTGCTCGCCGAGCCGTTCCAGCGCTGCCTGATCGACGTTTTCCATACAGGTCTGCAGCGCCTGCATACCCTGCATCATCTGTTGCATGGTCGCCTCGTTCATGCCGACAGACAGCTGAGCATGCGCGCTCAAGGCGAGGGCGGTGAGTGCGGCGAAGGCGGCGGGTCGGATCATGGCGGATGGTTCCTCGGTTCAGGATGAGTAAGTAGATGGGGACAATTAACCACAACGGACACGGCGGTGCAAAAGGAAGGTGCGGCACGCCGTGAGCAGGTGCCGTGGTCTTCGTGGGTCGCGGTAAATGTGCCCGATCGCACGAATCGGGTGACGGTGCATCGGGCACCTTCATGCCGGTGGCCTGAGCGGCGTTACAGAGAAGGGTTCTCGTCGGGTTCCGGTGCCGCTTCGAGCATCTCACCGACCTCCAGCCAGCGCTCTTCCGTCGTTTCTAACTCGCTGTCCAGCGCCGACTTCTCCACCAGCAGTTGCTGCAGACGCCCTTTCTGCGCCGCCTCGTAGAGCGTGCTGTCGCCGAGCGCGGCTTCCAGTTCCGTCTGCCGCGTGTGCAATTTCTCGAGCTGCGCATCCAGCTTCTTGAGTTCGTTGCGCAGCGGCTGCAGGCGCTGGCGCTGTGCGGCCTCCTGGCGCTTGCGCTCGCGGCGGGCGGTGGCGCTGTGGGCCTTGTCTTCGCTGTCTTCGCTGCGGGATTCGCTGGTGCGCGCGCGCTGTTCCAGCCAGCGGCGGTAGTCGTCGAGGTCGCCGTCGAAGGGCCGTGCGTGGCCGCCGGCGACGAGCAGAAAACGGTCGGTCACGGTGCGCAGCAGGTGGCGGTCGTGCGAGACCAGCACCACGGCGCCGGGGTAGTCCTGCAGCGCGAGTTCCAGGGCCAGTCGCATCTCCAGGTCGAGGTGGTTGGTCGGTTCGTCGAGCAGCAGCAGGTTCGGTGCCTGATGGACCAGCAGGGCCAGCACCAGGCGCGCCTTCTCGCCGCCCGAGAACGGCGCGACCGGTGACTCGGCGAGCGCACCGGAGAAACCGAAGCCGCCGAGGAAGTCGCGCAATGACTGCTCACTCGCGCGCGGCGCCAGGCGCTGCAGGTGTAACAGCGGGCTGGCGCCGGCGTCCAGCTGTTCGAGTTGGTGCTGGGCGAAGTAGCCGACATCCAGGTCGGGCGCGCCCGCACGCTGGCCGCCGAGCGGTCCGATCACGCCGGCGAGCAGCTTGATGAGGGTGGACTTGCCCGCGCCGTTGGGCCCGAGCAGGCCGAGCCGGTCGCCGGGTGCGAGGCTCAGGTCGACGCCGGAGAGGATCACCTTGTCCGCATAGCCCGCCGACACCCGCTCCAGTTGCAGCAAGGGATGTGGCAGCTTTGCTGGCAGGGGGAATTCGAACTGGAACGGCGAATCCACGTGCGCGGCGGCGATGCGCTCCAGGCGTGCCAGTGCCTTTATGCGGCTCTGTGCCTGCTTGGCCTTGGTCGCCTTGGCCTTGAAGCGATCGATGAAGCGCTGGATGTGGGCGATCTCGCGCTGCTGACGCTCGAAGGCGGTCTGCTGCTGCGCGAGTTGTGCGGCGCGTTGGGTCTCGAAGTCGGAATAGTTGCCGGTATACAAACGCACCCGTTCACGCTCGATGTGCAGGATGTGTTGCACCGTGCGGTCGAGGAACTCGCGGTCGTGCGAGATCAGCAGCAGCGTGCCCGGGTAGCGGCTGAGCCATTCCTCCAGCCACAGCACCGCGTCGAGATCCAGATGGTTGGTCGGCTCGTCGAGCAGCAGCAGGTCGGAGCGGCACATCAGTGCCTGGGCGAGATTGAGCCGCATGCGCCAGCCGCCGGAGAACTGTGCGACCGGCAGGTGCTCCTGGTCGGCTGTGAATCCGAGCCCATGCAGCAGTCGCGCCGCCCGGCTGGGTGCGCTGTAACCGTCGATGGCCTCGAGCTGGGCATGGAGTGCGGCGATGCGCGGGCCATCGTGCGTGGCCTGCCGGTGAGGCGCCTGCGCCGAGAGGCTGTCCTGGGACCCGGCGGCGTGCAATTGCTTCTGCAGGTGCTCCAGTTCCGCGTCGCCGCGCAGCACGTAGTCGAGGGCGGGCAGCTCCAGGGCCGAGGTCTCCTGAGCGACCTGGGCGATGATCCAGTGCGCGGGGACGCGACACTCGCCGGTGTCGTTCTGCAGCTCGCCGCGCAGCAGCGCGAACAGGCTGGACTTGCCGCTGCCGTTGGCCCCGGTCACGCCGACGCGCTGGCCCGCGTGCAGGGTCACGGTGGCATCGGAAAACAGCTGGCGCGGACCGCGCCGCAGGCTGACATTGCGGAGTTCGAGCATGGGCGCGCAGTGTACCAGCCGGCGCCTTATTCCAATAGAAAGCCGGGGTTTGCATTCACCGGGGAAATACCCCAGCCTTGGCGTCCGAATCAGGACTGGATAGACCGGCATGAACGCATTCGATGCACCCTTCGAGCCCCGCAACGATCTGGCGCAGCGATCGATGGCGGCCCGGGAGGGCGACATCCCCGGCCCGGAGATGATCGACCCGATGGCGGGGCGGGCCTGAAAGCCCTGCAACACCCAGCATGAGCCTCTCCGATCCCTATCTGTTCGTCGAACGCGACGATCAGCTGCGTGAACTCTGTACGCGCCTGGCGCAGTCCGATTGGCTGACCGTCGATACCGAGTTCCTGCGCGAGCGTACCTATTATCCGCAATTGTGTCTGATCCAGATCGCCTCCGCCGACGAGGTGGCCTGCATCGACCCGCAACAGGTGACGTCCCTCGATCCGCTGGTGGCGCTGTTCGCCGATCCCCGTATCCTCAAGGTGTTTCACGCCGCGCGCCAGGACCTGGAGCTGTTCTGGCACAGCCACCGCATGCTGCCCGCCGCGTTGTTCGACACCCAGGTGGCGGCACCGCTGCTGGGCTACTCCGAGCAGATGGGGTATGCGGCGCTGGTGAAGGAGCGCCTCGGCCTCGAGCTCGACAAATCCGAGACCCGCACCGACTGGTCGCGGCGCCCGTTGACGGCCTCACAGCTGGAGTACGCGGCCGCCGATGTGCGCCATCTCGCCGAACTGTTCCCGGTCATGCGCGACGAGCTGGCCGGACACGGTCGACTCGATTGGTTGGCGGACGATTTCGCGACCCTGACCGATCCCGCGACCTACGAGAACCCACCCGACCAGGCCTGGCGACGCCTGCGCGGGCTGCAGAAATTCCGTGGGCCGGCGCTGGCCTGCGCCCAGGCGCTGGCCGCCTGGCGCGAGCAGCGCGCCCAGCTGGAGAACCGCCCGCGCAAATGGGTGCTGGATGACGCTGCGCTGCTGACACTGGCGCGCATCAAGGTGCAGTCGGTGAACGATTTCAAACGGGTGCGCGGTCTGCAGCCTGCGGTGATCGATCGCTACGGAGCGGAACTGCTGAGCCTGCTCGAGGCCGCCCGCGGCCAGCCTCCGGAACCGCTGCCCGACAGCGCGCGGCCACAGGCACTCAGCGAGGATCAGGAGGCCGCGGTCGATGTACTCGCCGGCGTACTGCGGCAGCTGGCCGCGGCACAGACGCTCAACCCCGCCAGCATCGCCTCCCGCAAGGACCTGCAGAATCTGGTGCGTGGCGAGCGTGCCCACTCGCCGCTGCTGCGCGGCTGGCGCCGTGGTGTGGCCGGCGAGCAACTGCTGGACGTGCTCGAGGGTCGCCGCCGGCTGCATATCCAGCCGGGTGGTCTGGTGGTGGAGGACTGAAGCCGCTCAACAAGCTCTGGAACCTCTAGGTCCGGATGCCATGCCCCTTGTTCAGCAGATACAGGCTGAAGACGAACAGGGCCGTGACGAAGCCGAGAATGATGGCGTACGACGACCACAGGCCGATGTCGCTGACGCCGAGGATGCCGTAGCGAAAGGCGTTGACCATGTAGAGGATGGGATTGATCAGCGATGCCTTCTGCCAGAACTCGGGCAGCATGTCGATGCTGTAGAAGATCCCGCCCAGATAGGTCAGCGGCGTCAACACGAAGGTCGGGATGATGGTGATGTCGTCGAAGCTATTGGCGAACACGGCATTGATCAGTCCCGCCAGCGCGAACAATACCGACGTCAGCACGACCACACTGGCCGCAATCCACAGGTTGTGTATCTGCAGCTTCGAAAAGAACAGCGAGGTGAGCGTGACGGCGATGCCCACGGTGATGCCACGCGCGACCCCGCCCGCCACGAAGCCACTGATGATCAGGTAATTCGGTATCGGTGCCACCAGCATCTCTTCGATGTTGTGCTGGAATTTGGAGCCGTAGAACGACGACACGACGTTGGCGTAGGAGTTGGTGATCACCGCCATCATGATCAGACCGGGGACGATGTAATCCATGTAGCGGAAGCCACCCATGTCGCCGATCTGTGAGCCGATCAGATTGCCGAAGATGATGAAGTACAGCGCCGTGGTGATCACCGGCGGCAGCACGGTCTGGATCCAGATACGGCTGAAGCGCAGGACCTCCCTGACCAGGATGGTCTGGAAGGCGATGTATTTTTCGCGTGGCGTCATACGATCCCCCGTCGCTCGCCGGCGCTGTCCCTGACCAGGCCTACGAACAGCTGCTCCAGGCGGCCGGTCTTGTTGCGCATGCTCAGTACCTCGACGCCGTGGCGCGTCAGCTCCGTGAACAGCGCGTTGACGTTGCTCGCCTTGGCTACGGTCACTTCCAGCGTGGTCTCGTCCAGGAGGGTGATGTCGTAGCCGGGGATCGTGGGGCAGGCATCGATCGGCGCCTTGAGATCCAACACGAAGGTTTCCGTGTGCAGCTTGGCGAGCAGTTGTTTCATGCTGGTGTTCTCGATGATCTGCCCTTCATCGATGATGGCGATGTTGCGGCACAGGCTTTCCGCCTCTTCCAGATAATGCGTCGTGAGGATGATGGTCGTCCCGTCGGCGTTGATGCAGCGCAGAAAGTCCCACATGGAGCGGCGGATCTCGATGTCCACGCCAGCGGTCGGCTCGTCCAGGATCAGCAACCGCGGCCGGTGTACCAGGGCGCGCGCGATCATCAGCCGCCGCTTCATACCGCCCGACAGGTCGCGGGCCGGGCTGCGGCGTTTTTCCCACAGACCCAACTGGCGCAGGCAGTATTCCGCGCGGACGACGGCCTCCCGGTGGGGTATGCCATAGAAGCCGGCCTGATTGACCACGATCTCCACCACCGGCTCGAACACGTTGAAGTTGAATTCCTGCGGCACCAGGCCCAGGCAGCTCTTGGCCGCGGCGAGGTCGGTATCCATATCGTGGCCGAATACCTCGACTGTGCCGCTGGTCTTGTTGACGAGCGATGCGATGATGCCGATGGCGGTGGACTTGCCGGCGCCATTGGGGCCGAGCAGGGCGAAAAAGTCACCCTCCAGGACATCCAGATCGATGCCCTTCAGGGCGGTGTAACCGTTGGCGTAGGTCTTGGTGAGCTTGCGCAGAGACAGTGCGGTGGTCATGACATCGGGTATCGGGCGGCCGATCCTGGGGGCGCTCCAGTGTAGCATGCGCCCGCCGGCCGGCATGGCCCGGTGGCTCGGAACGCGTGCCCCGGTTGCCTCTTCAAGGCGTCTCAACTACCTTTTCACTGTGGTCTTTCGGCGTTCGGCGGACCAGCCCGCCGTTGCGGAGGCGTTGCCGGTTGGGTCACAGGCCGAGGTATGCAAGCCCATGATGCGGATAGGTGCGAAGGGCGTGGTTGCATTGGGGCTGGGGCTGTGGTCGCTTGTGATGATGGCCGCGCCACCGGCAGACCGGCTCGTTCTGGGTCTGCCTCCCTATCTGGCCGCGACCGAGCTGGAGGCGCGGTTCCAGCCGCTCACACAGTACCTCACTGGACAGCTTGGGGTTCAGGTCCGGCTGCGCGTCGCGCACAGCCACGCGCAGCACATCGAGCAGGTCGGCCGTGCGGCCGTGGATATCGCCTTCGTCTCGTCGACCGCCTATCTGTCGCTGGTCGAGCGCTATGGTCCACGCCCGCTGCTCGGCCGGTTGGAGGTCGACGGCCGCGCGGCGTTTCACGGTACGATCTTCGTGCGGTCGGATGCGTCGATCCGCAATCTCGATCAGCTCACCGGGCAGCTGTTCGCCTTCGGCAGTGAATATTCCGCGACGGGTTACCGGGCGCCGCGCGAACTGTTGCGGCGGGCCGGCATCGATCTCCTGGACCTGGGGGGCTACCGCTTTCTCGGCAGCCCCGAAAATGTGGCACTGGCTGTGCTGTCGGGCGACTACGCCGCCGGCGCGGCGCGCGCGGAGGTCTTCGAACGCTACCGGGCACGGGGGCTGCGGGCGATCGCGGTGACACCGCCGATCCCGGAGAATCTGTTCGTCGCCAGTGCCCGTCTTCCCCCGGCGCAGGTGACGCGCCTGCGCGAACTCCTGCTCGCGCTGCGCGACAGCGAGTCGGGCCGGGCGGTACTCAGGGCAATCCGTCCCGAGGTCACCGCCATCGTCGCTGCGAACGCTGGCGGCTACGCGGCATTGCGCGAGCTGCTCGGTGGGGCTGAGGCCACGCCCGCGGGGCCGATGGGCGCGGGTAGCACGCCATGATCAGGTACCTCGCCGGTCGTCACCGCGACCTCTATTGGGCGACATTGGCGTTGCTGCTGGTGCTGGTCCTGGTCGCGGACGCCCTGCTGATCAGCCGCGAATATCACGAGGTCTACGCCCGTCAGCGTGATGCGGCCAAGGCCGAGCTCGGGTTTCTGGCCGGCTTGATCACCGAGTCGCTGACCAGTGAGCAATACCATCTGGCCGAGCTGCTGGTGGACAGCTGGGGGCGGCAGCATCCTGAGGCCATCCACCTGTCGGTGGAGACACAGGATGGCTTCGTGCTGGCGCGCTATGGTGGCGAACCGAGCGGGGCGGACGGTACGGATCGTCTGCTGCTGTCGCAGACGATCACCTACGGCTATGCCCGCGAGGCGCGTCTCAAGCTGGAGGTGGATCTGCGCGGGGCCGGGGTCGCGGTCCGCCGCTACACCCTGCAGATCGTCGGTGGCACGGTGGTGCTGCTGGCACTGTTCGGGCAGCTGCTGGTGCTGCTGGATCGCAGTCGGCAGCAGCGGGTACTCGAGGCATGGGCACACCAGGACGGGTTGACGGGCATCGGCAACCGGCGCCGTTTCGAACAGATGCTGGAGATGGAATGGCGGCGCGCACGGCGCAGCCAGACCCCACTGGCGTTGATCATGGCCGATCTGGACGCCTTCAAGGCCTACAACGATGCGCTCGGTCATCTGGCCGGCGACGACTGCCTGCGACAGGTGGCGGCGGTGCTCGCCCGCCAGGCGGTCCGCCCGGCGGATCTGGTGGCGCGCTACGGTGGGGAGGAATTTGTCGTGGTGCTGCCGGACACGGAGCTCAGCAGCGCGCGGCATCTCGCCGAGCAGATGCGCGCCGCCGTGGAGGGGCTCGAACTGGCACACCCGGCCGCCCCGGCGACCGGGCGGGTGACGCTCAGCCTGGGCGTGGCGGCGCTGGTGCCGTTCGGCGAGGTGCCGCCGACGAAACTGATCGAGCGCGCCGACTGCGCGCTCTATCTCGCCAAGCAGGCCGGCGGCAATCGTGTCGTTGCCGCCGCGGGCGAGGGGCCGCCGCTGGTGGTTCGTGCCTAGGGGTCTGTCGGCAGTACTCCCCGTTGTGGTCATTGTCGGTCGCAGCCCTCTGCCGAAACGCGGATGGTGCGCTGGACCCGTAGCGGTGTCTCCCAGACAATGGGAGGCTGTTTTCCAACCAGCGCATCATGAGGCGCCCCATGAGCAGTTCCCAGCCCTTGTGATGGATGGATTTCATCGCCGGGGCACGTCCTGCTTTCTGGGCATCGCGATATGGCTCACGGATCTGCCCTGAGCACCGACGAGGATGCGGCGGACGTGACAATGGACGGGCGCAGTATCGGCATGACGGCCGTGACCGGGGTGAGCGGCTTCGTCGGCGGCGCGTTGCTGCAGGCGCTGAGCGAGCGTGCCGTGCCGCTGCGACTGCTCGTGCGCCGGCCGCTGCCAATAATGCCTGCGGGTGCGATCCGGCATTGCGGCGACCTGACCGAGCCGGCGTCGCTGCAGGGCTTCCTGGACGGTGTGGACACGCTCTTCCACCTCGCCGGCTACGCGCATGCCGTCTCCACCCCGGATCCGGCGGAACTCGAACGTCACCGCCACATCAATCTGGAAGGCACACAGAACCTGTTCCGCTGCGCCGCCGAGGGCGGGGTGCGCCGGCTCGTGTTCGTCAGCAGCGTCAAGGCCGGCAGCGAGGATGCACACGCATGCCTGAACGAGCACAGCATGTGCGCGCCGACTGACCCCTACGGCCGGATCAAACGCGAGATCGAAGACTGGTTGTTGGAGCAGGGTGCGCGCCGCGGCGTGGAGATCAGCGTGCTGCGGCCGGCGCTGGTGTACGGTCCGGGGGTGAAAGGCAATCTCGCCGCCATGCTGCGCGCCATCGACCGGGGCAGCTTCCCGCCTGTGCCGGAGACGCACAACGTCCGTTCCATGGTGAGCGTGCAGGATCTGGTCGCGGCGCTGCTCGCCGCCGGCACGCGCGCCGAGGCCGCCGGTCAGGTGTGTATCGTCGATGACGGCGAGGCCTATTCGACGCGGCGCATCTACACGTCCATGGCGGCCGCCCTCGGCAGACCGGTTCCGGCATGGAGCGTGCCGGCCGGCCTGCTGCGCGCGCTCGGCCGCGTCGGCGATCTGGGCGAGCGGCTGTTGCGCCGTCGCCTACCGTTCAACGGCACACTTGCGGCGCGCCTGCTGGATTCGGCCTGCTACCGTTCCGTGCAGGCGGAGGTGCTGTTGGGTTTCGAGCCACGGTACCGGCTCGAAGATGTCCTGCCCGACATGGTGCATGTGTATCGCAATCGGGATTCGGGATTTGGGATTCGGGATTCGGGATTCGGGGGTTGACGTCCAGACCGCGGCAGCCGGGATTCGGCAACCAGGATTCGGGATTCGGGATTCGGGGGTCGGGAGCTGCGCCGATCGCGGCAGGAATGCCGCTCCTACGGGGGCTGGATCTGAGATTCAACATTTGGGATTCAGGGTATTGACACCCTAACCAGGGGCTCCACACTCTTTCCCAAATCCCAAATCCCAAATCCCAAATCCCGCCCTACCGCTTCAATCTCGCGAACGCCTCGGCCATCGCGCCGCTGGGTTGCGGGGGTTCGGCGCGCGGCTTGTCGCGCCTGGCCTGAGAGGGACGGCCGCGGTCGGCGTGTGCGCGCGGTGCTTTCGCCGAGGCTTCATCGTGAAGCCGCATGCTCAGGCTGATGCGCTTACGCGCCTGGTCGATCTCCAGCACCTTCACTTTCACGACGTCGCCGGCCTTGACCACCTCGCGCGGGTCCTTGACGAACTTATCCGCCAGCATGGAGATATGCACCAGGCCGTCCTGGTGCACGCCGATGTCGACGAAGGCGCCGAAGTTGGCGACATTGGTGACCACGCCTTCGAGGAGCATGCCCGGCTGGAGATCGGAGAGCTTCTCCACGCCGTCCTTGAAGCTGGCGGTCTTGAACCCGGGGCGCGGGTCGCGACCAGGCTTGTCCAACTCGCGGATGATGTCGCGCACGGTGGGTTCACCGAAGCGCTCGTCGGTGAACTCGTTGGCGGCGAGCGTTTTCAGGACGGCGCCGTTGCCCAGGAGTTCACGGATGTCGCGGCCCGTCCGGGCCAGGATGCGCTCCACCACGGGATAGGCCTCGGGGTGCACGGCAGAGGCATCGAGCGGGTTGTCACCGTTCATGATGCGCAGAAAGCCGGCGGCCTGCTCGAAGGCCTTGGGACCCAGGCGTGCGACCTGCAGCAGTTGCTGGCGGTTGCGGAACGGGCCGTGCTGGTCGCGGTGGGCGACGACGTTACGCGCCAGCGTCTCCGAGAACCCGGCGACGCGCGCGAGCAGCGGGACGGAAGCGGTATTCACGGTCACGCCGACGGCATTCACACAATCCTCCACGACCGCACCGAGCTTGTGTGCCAGGCGTGATTGATTGACATCGTGCTGGTACTGGCCGACGCCGATGGCCTTGGGTTCGATCTTCACCAGTTCCGCGAGCGGGTCCTGCAGGCGCCGCGCGATGGAGGCCGCGCCGCGCAGCGACACGTCGAGATCGGGGAATTCGTGGGCGGCGAACTCGGAGGCCGAATACACCGAGGCGCCAGCCTCGCTCACCACCAGGCTGGTGATCCCCAGTTCCGGGTGACGCTTGGCGAGATCCTTCACCAGCCGGTCGGTCTCGCGCGAGGCGGTACCGTTGCCGATGCTGACGAGTTCGACCTTGTGCCTGGTGATGAGCGCGGCGAGCGTGGCGATGGATGCGTCCCACTGCCTTCTCGGTTCGTGCGGATAGATGGTCGTGTGGTCGACCAGCGCACCGGTGCTGTTGACGACGGCGGCCTTCACGCCGGTGCGCAGGCCGGGATCGAGGCCGAGGGTGACGCGCGGGCCGGCCGGCGCGGCCAGCAGCAGGTCACGCAGGTTCTCGCCGAACACCCGGATGGCCTCCTCCTCCGCCGCCTCGCGCAGGCGCAGAAACAGTTCGTTCTCCAGCTGCAAGTGCAGTTTCACGCGCCAGGCCCAACGCACCGAGGTTGCCAACCAGCCGTCCGCGGCGCGGCCCTGGTCCTGAATACCGAAGCATGCGGCGATGCGTGCCTCGCAGCGGCCCCCCGCGGCGAGGGTAGCGTTGCCGGCCGCGGCGGTATCCTGGCCGGGCACGCACAGCTTCAGGCGCAGCGCGCCCTCGCTGCGGCCGCGAAACATCGCCAGTGCGCGGTGGGAGGGGACCTTGTGCAGCGGTTCCGAGAAATCGAAGTAGTCACTGAACTTCGCGCCGGCCTGCTCCTGGCCTTCGATGACGCTCGATTGCAGCAGGCCGGTGTCCCAGGCCAGCGTGCGCAGTGCGCCGACCAGATCGGCGTCCTCAGCGGCGCGCTCCATGAAGAGCTGTCGCGCACCCTCGAGCACCGCGGCGCTATCGGCGAAGCCGGCGTCGGCATTCAGATAGTCTCCCGCAGCCGTCTCCGGATCGAGTGCCGGATCGGTAAGCAGGGCATCCAGCAACGGCTCGATACCCGCTTCGCGGGCGATCTGGGCCTTGGTGCGGCGCTTCGGTTTGTAGGGCGCGTAGAGATCCTCCAGACGGGTCTTGGTGTCGGCGCCGAGGATAGCGGTGTTCAGTTCGGGCGTGAGCTTGCCCTGTTCATCGATGCTCTTGAGCACGCTCGCGCGGCGCTCCTCGAGTGCGCGCAGATAGCCGAGGCGCTCTTCCAGGTTGCGCAGCTGGGTATCGTCCAGGCCGCCGGTGGCCTCTTTGCGGTAGCGGGCGATGAACGGCACGGTGGCGCCCTCGTCGAGCAGCGCGACGGCCGCCTGCACCTGCCGGGGGTGGGCGGACAATTCCTGGGCAATGCGTTGGATGAGGTCGATCATGGACATTCTCGTTGCTGCTGGGGGCCGCGCCCGGCCCCGGTTGCGGTGGCCAGGCGGGCGAGTCTAGCAGAGCACCGCGCGGCGGACAGGTCTTGCAGGTTTGCGCCGATTCCAGCCGCTGCCGGCCGCGTAGCCGGGGGTGGGGCAGCGCGGTACGGAAAACCCGGCGATTTGCAGGGTCAAATTGCCTCGGCCAAGCATCTGCGACCAAGTATCTGCGACTAGGTACCGTCTGCTGAAAAGATGTATATTCAAAGATGTATATTTAATGGCTGTTTTCCACCCGCGAGGAGGGACGTCATGCAGAGCATCGACCTGGTCATGGTGACGCGTGACGATCTGCGCCAAGCCCTGCGGGAGATCGCCACCTACATCGATGTAACCTTGGATGACCTGATGGAAATCTACGAGCGTGCGGTCAATCATGCACTCATCCGGCGCGCGGAAAGCGTGCCGGTAGCGGATCTGATGGCCCGGGAGGTCTTCACCATCGGCGCGGATGAGCCCCTGCTGGAGGCCGGCCGGCGTTTCCTTGAGCACCACGTCAGTGCCCTGCCGGTAGTCGATGCCGACATGCAGCTGCTCGGCATCATCACGGAAGCGGATCTGCTGACGCTGGCGGGGCTGCCACACCACCACCGCAAGGGCTCGCGTTTACACGACTTGTGGGATACTCTCACCGGCCACCATCACAGCACACCGACGCTGGCGGGACGGGTGGCGGACCTCATGTCGTCAGCCGTCGTCACAGTGCGCGAGCAGGATACGCTGAACGATGCCTGTGAACGCATGCGTCAGACAGAGGTCAAAACCCTGGTTGTCACCGACGAGCGGAACCGTGTTACCGGCATTGTGAGTCGCTCGACGGTCATCAAGGGGCTGCTGATGGCGCCCGGCCTGTAAATCACCGGAGGCCTCAGGGCACCGCATTTGCCACAGCAACACCGAGGTAAATGCGGACACGACCACACCTTTCAAACCGCTACCCCCCCAGCACGCGTACGCTGGGGGGCGACGGGCGTGTGCGGGAGGTTGTGGATCTCGGTATCTCCCGCATGTCACCGCGGTGAAAGTGTTTTTAAGTGAGTTGTTCTCATGCGATTGACGACATTTACCGACTACAGTATGCGCGTGCTGATCTATCTCGCGCTGCATCCCGAGGACGAGCTGGTCACCAGCGCGGATATCGCCGTGGCCCATGGGATTTCCAAGAACCATCTCATGAAGGTGGTCCATTATCTCGGCCAGCAGGGATACGTCGAAACCGTGCGGGGCAAGAGTGGCGGTGTACGTCTTGGGATGCAGCCCGAGCAGATCAATCTCGGCCAGCTGGTGCGGGGCACGGAATCCAGCACCTCACTGGTGGAGTGCTTCGCAGCCGATTCCTCACGGTGTCGTATCGAGCCGGCCTGCGCGCTGCGGGGGATACTGCAGCGCGCATTGCAGGCATTTTATGCCGTGCTGGATGGATACACCCTGGCGGACGTCATGCGCAACCGGGATCAGCTGGCGGCGCTGCTCAAGGTGGCGTGAGGCGGTCCCGGCCGGTTCCCGTGATGGGGTGTGGCGGGGCGCGGCCCGAGGCCCGGTGGTACCGGTTGCCCCTTCCCTCAGTGCTCGCCCTTGACGCGTAGCAGGCCCGCCAGGCGGTTGCCCTGCTTCTGCGGCCCGCCGCGCGGGAACAGGTCGTGCAGGTAGTGGTTGCTGCCCTGTTCCGGTCCCCAGATCTTACGGAAGTGCTTGATGACGTCGCGCACGTTGGCCTGAACCATGCGCTTCTCATACTGGCTGCGCAGGAAGCGGATGACTTCCCAGTGCTGACTGTTCAGCTCCAGCCCTTCGTACGCGGCCTGGGCGCGGACGAAATCCTCCGACCAGTCGGCCAGATCCACCAGATAACCCTCGCTGTCGGTGGTGACCTCGTGGCCGTTGACCTTGAGCGTGCGGGTCTTCATGTTAGGGTAGGCGGTGCTGCCGCCGGCGACGCCCGGGGCGCCGTGTTCATCCACCACGTCGCCATCGGTCAACGACCAGATACCGATCTCGACGTTACCATCCAGGCGGCCGTGATAACGCGTGACACCTGCGATCACGACCTTGCCGATACTCGGTGGGAGGTCGAACTCCGCGATACCCAGCCGGTCCGTGACACCTTCGATGGGGTTATCCGGGTCCGTATCCAGCATGAGCGTCACCGGCGTCCGCTTCAGCGGCTCATGGGTGTGTTTCATCGACACGTAGATAAGCAGCATGATCTCTCTCCGGGCCTTTATGGCGTCAGTGGACGCCGGCGCTATGGCCTTACTCTAACGCGCTGTCCGCCATTTTAACAAGTATTGCCCATGCCTCTTTATCTCGGATGGGATAGGTGCAGTGGGCGTATCGTCTGGGTCACGCCGGTCTTAAACGGCAGATTCCCAGAATTTTTGTTCAAGCATGATTTCTCCGATATTTTCGGTACCTTGACCGTTAGTCAAGATACCTCCTGGCGGCGTGCATGATGCGGCAGTCGGTGTGTGGGAATCAGGTCGACGGCCGTTGGCAGCGCATGAAGCTATTCGTCGTCGAACCGCCAGGCGATGCCGTGGACCCGGGCGCGTTCGAAGGCCTGCTGGCTGGGGCAGGTGCGAAAATAATCATCGGCGGTTGTTGTCATGATACTGTCGATGTCCAGCAGCTCCCAGCCCGCGGTCGTCAGCGCCTGCGTGGCCTGACGCTGCGCCTGAGCGGTATCGACGGCATCCACCCAGATCGAAATACCACGGCGCTCGTGGGTCGGCCCGCCGCGTGCGCATGCGTGTAGGAGCAGCATCGGATGGGTTTACTCCGGATGGTCTCGTGACCGGCGCAGCCGGCTGTTCGTGCTACTGTCGGAGTACGCCGCGGCGCTGTCAATGCCGCCAGGTGCCTTCGCTGCAGGGCTGTACTATGATGGCGGCCATGCCCACTCCACGACGACAGCATGTCATGAGCGGCGGCCTGGCGATTGTGCCGGCCGCCGCTTTACTCGTGTCGGCCAACGCCTGCGCCGAACTCATCACCGGTACCGATGCGGATGCGCAGCTGCCGTTCTGGGAATGGCGCGCGCCGGGGATGTCGCTGCGCTTGGTGCAACGTCTGCCGGACCAGTCCCGTGCGTTCTTTCTGGCGCGCGGTTTTTCCCGCGCGGACGTCGAGCTGATTGCGCAAGCTTGTGTTTTCCAGACCGTCTTCAAGAACCTGTCACCACCCGCGGCACCCGCCGTGATCGAGTACGACCTGCGGGACTGGGTCGCACAGGCTGGCGGGCAGGCGCGTGGGATGAAGACCCGCGAGGACTGGGCGGAGGTCTGGGCAGAGCGTGGGGTGCCGCAGTCGGCACGCATCGCATTCGAGTGGGCCCTGTATCCGACCCATCAGACCTACCATGCCGGTGATTACAACTGGGGCATGTCGGTCTTCGACCTTGCGCCGGGTGACAGTTTTGATCTCGTCATTCATTGGAACCAGGGCGGCGAACGGCATACCGCGACCCTGGCAGGGATGCGTTGCGCACCCGACGAGGATGCCACAGCGGAGGCGACACCATGACCATGACGTCTGCAGAGGGTTTGCCGGGCAGGCTGTTGTATGCATTCTGTTGTGCGCTGCTGGCGCTCGCGTCTGCGCCGGCCGCCGCCGAGCCCGCGGCGGCCCAGGCCCTGCATCCGGCGCAGACACCCCGGCTCGCACCGGATTTCGAACTGCCAGATCTCGATGGCCAGCTGCACAAGCTGTCGGACTACCGGGGCCAGGTGGTGGTGTTGAATTTCTGGGCCACCTGGTGCCCGCCGTGCCGCGCCGAGATGCCGTCCATGCAGCGTGGCTGGGAACAGGTCAAGGACGAGGGGATCGTCTTCCTGGGTGTCAACGTCGGTGAAGACGCGGACACGGTGTTCCTCTTTCTGGCCGACTATCCGGTGGATTTTCCCCTGCTGTTCGATGCCCAGGCCAAGGTGATCGAGGCATACCCGGTGACCGGCCTGCCGACCACTTACATCATCGATCCTGCGGGCCGTATCACCCACCGCGCGGTGGGCAGTCGCGAATGGGATGATACCGGCCTGCTGGACGAACTGCGGGCCCTGCGGCGCGCGCCGTGACCGGGTAGTGCCGGGCGTACATGGTCACGCCCCGCTTTCCTATACTCAATCCCAGGGCCCGCGGGGTTTCACGGCTACACAGGAGTAAGGCGATGACGAGGAAAACACTGAAAGGGACACTGGCGATGGCAACGCTCGCAGCGGCCATCGCGGCGGCGGGCTGTGCGACGAATCAGGGTCAGCAGGAACAGGCCGGCATGGTCATCGGTGGGATATTGGGTGGGGTGCTCGGCTCCAATGTCGGCGGCGGGCACGGCCGCACGGCGGCGATCATCGCCGGCACCCTGGCCGGCGCGGCCATCGGCGGGGCAATCGGCAATTCCATGGACGAGGTGGACCGTATGAAGACCGCCCAGACGCTGGAGACGGTGCGCACCGGCGTTCCGGCGCAATGGCGCAATCCCGATACCGGCAATCAGTACACCGTGGTGCCGACCCGGACCTACGAGACCTCGAGCGGACCCTGTCGGGAGTACACCATCGATGCGCAGGTGGGTGGCCGGCCGGAGAAGGTCTACGGCACCGCCTGCCGCCAGCCGGACGGCAGCTGGCAGGTTCAGGGCTAGCACGCGCCGGAAAATGCCGTCGCGGGCCCGGGTGTG
The DNA here is from genome assembly GCA_019911805.1 of Gammaproteobacteria bacterium. Classification (NCBI taxonomy): domain Bacteria; kingdom Pseudomonadati; phylum Pseudomonadota; class Gammaproteobacteria; species Gammaproteobacteria bacterium. The sequence goes on along the minus strand of JAIOJV010000088.1, from coordinate 25,609 downwards.
CGGTCAGCCGGTGGCGGCCGCCCGGGCCTCGTCCTCCGGCTCGTAGCCCAGTGCCGGCGCCAGCCAGCGCTCGGCGCTCTCCACCGACATCCCCTTGCGGCGTGCATAGTCCTCGACCTGATCGCGGTTGATCTTGCCCACGCCGAAGTAGCGCGCCTCGGGGCGGCTGAAATACCAGCCACTGACGGCGGCGGCGGGCCACATCGCGAAGGACTCGGTGAGCTGGATGCCGGCATTGTTCAGCGGATCGATCAGTGCCCACAGCAGCGCCTTTTCGGTGTGGTCGGGGCAGGCGGGATAGCCGGGCGCGGGGCGGATGCCGCGGTAGGCCTCGGCAATGAGGTCGTCGTTGGCGAGCCCTTCGTCATCCGTGTAACCCCAGAATTCCTTCCGTACGCGCGCGTGGATGAGTTCCGCGAACGCCTCGGCGAGCCGATCGGCCAGCGCCTTGAGCAGGATCGCATTGTAGTCATCGTTATCGGCCTGGAAGCGCTGGATGTGCGCATCGATGCCGAGTCCTGCCGTGACGGCAAAGGCACCGAGGTAGTCGTCGAGTCCCGCTGATCTGGGCGCGACGAAGTCCGCCAGACACTGGTTCGGACGCCCCGGCGGCTTGCGGTTCTGCTGGCGCAGGTGGTGCAGTGTTGTGAGCACCGTGGCGCGCGAGGCATCGGTATAGATTTCGATATCGTCATCGCCCACCCGGTTGGCGGGGAACAGTCCGATGACACCGCGCGCCTGCAGCCAGTCCTCGTCGATGATCTGCTTGAGCATGGCCTGGGCGTCGTCGAACAGCTGCCGTGCGTGCTCGCCGACCGCCGGATCCTTGAGAATCTTCGGATAGCTGCCGGCCAGCTCCCAGGTCTTGAAGAAGGGTGTCCAGTCGATGTACTTGGCGATGTCGTTCAACGAATAGTTGTCGAAGACCTTCAGCCCGAGGAATTTCGGCTCGGGTGGCGTGTAGCTGCTCCAGTCGAGCGCCACCTTGTTCGCGCGTGCGTCGGCCAGTGTCAGCCAGTCGGTCTTGCGTGCCTTGCCTTTGTGCATGGCGCGCACGCTCTCGTATTCTGCCTTGATCTTCCCGATGTAGTCGCTGGACATGCCTTCGCTGACCAGATTCTGCGCCACGCCCACGGCCCGTGAGGCATCCTTCACGTAGACGGTGGCGGCGCCGTAATTGGGTTCGATCTTTACGGCGGTGTGCACGCGCGAGGTGGTGGCGCCGCCGATCAGCAGGGGTATGGTGAAACCCAGGCGCTGCATCTCCTTGGCGACGTGCGCCATCTCGTCCAGTGACGGCGTGATCAGGCCGGACAGGCCGATCATGTCGGCATTTTCCTGCTTCGCCGCGTCGAGGATCTTCTGTGCCGGCACCATCACGCCGAGGTCGATGACCTCGAAGTTGTTGCATTGTAGTACCACACCGACGATGTTCTTGCCGATGTCGTGTACGTCACCCTTGACGGTGGCCATGACGATCTTGCCCTTGGCCTTGGCGGCGGCATCCTTCCCGGCCTCGATATAGGGCAGCAGATAGGCCACTGCCTTCTTCATTACGCGCGCGGATTTCACCACCTGCGGCAGAAACATCTTGCCGGCACCGAACAGGTCACCGACCACGTTCATGCCGTCCATCAAGGGGCCTTCGATCACCTCGATCGGCCGCGCGAACTGCTGCCGGCACTCCTCGGTGTCCTCCACGACGAAGGCATCGATACCCTTCACCAGCGCATGTTCCAGGCGTTTGATGACCGGCAGTTCACGCCAGGCAAGATCCTCTTTCTTTTCCGCACCGCTGCCGTCGCCCTTGTGCCGGTCAGCGATCTCCAGCAGGCGTTCGGTGGCATCCGGACGACGGTTGAGTACGACGTCTTCGACGCGCTCGCGCAGCTCGGCAGGGATCTCCGCGTAGATGGCGAGCTGGCCCGCGTTGACGATGCCCATGTCCATGCCGGCCTTGATGGCGTGATACAGGAACACGGCGTGGATGGCCTCGCGCACCGAGTCGTTGCCGCGGAACGAGAACGACACGTTGGATACGCCGCCGGAGATCTTGGCGTGCGGCAGGTTCTGCTTGATGGTGCGCGTGGCTTCGATGAAATCCACACCGTAGTTGTTGTGCTCCTCGATGCCGGTGGCGATGGCAAAGATGTTCGGATCGAAGATGATGTCCTCGGGCGGGAAACCGACCTGTTCCGTGAGAATCTTGTAGGCGCGTGCACAGATCTCCACCTTGCGTGCCTGGGTGTCGGCCTGGCCGGCCTCGTCGAAGGCCATGACGATGACTGCGGCACCGTATTTGCGGCACAGCCTGGCATGCTCGATGAACGCGGCCTCGCCTTCCTTCATGGAGATCGAGTTGACGATACCCTTGCCCTGGATGCACTTCAGGCCGGCCTCGAGGATCTCCCACTTCGAGGAGTCCAGCATGATCGGCACCCGCGAGATGTCGGGTTCACCGGCGATCAGGTTCAGGAAGGTCACCATGGCCTCGCGGCCGTCGAGCATGCCCTCGTCCATGTTGATGTCGATGATCTGTGCGCCGTTCTCGACCTGGCTTCTCGCGACCACCAGTGCCTTGTCGTAGTCGCCGTTGAGAATCATCTTCTTGAACAGCGCCGAGCCGGTGACATTGGTGCGCTCGCCGACGTTGACGAACAGGGAGTCCGCGCGGATGTTGCACGGCTCCAGCCCGGCCAGACGCAACGTGTGGTCGTGCGCCGGGATTTTGCGGGGCGGGAACGGTGCGACCGCCTCGGCGATGGCCTTGATGTGCGCCGGGGTGGTGCCGCAGCAGCCACCGATGATGTTCAGGAAGCCCGCCTGTGCCCACTCGGCGATCTCTTTCGCCATGGCCTCGGGCGATTCGTCGTATTCACCGAACTCGTTCGGCAGCCCCGCATTGGGGTGGGCATTCACACCACAGTCGGCGATGCCGGCCAGTTCGTCGATGTGCTCGCGCAGTTGCTGGGCGCCGAGCGCGCAGTTGAAGCCGAGTGAGATCGGGCGTGCATGGCGCAGCGAGTTGTAGAAGGCCTCGGCGGTCTGGCCGGACAGCGTCCGACCGGAGGCGTCAGTGATGGTGCCAGAGATCATCACCGGCAGGTGCCTGCCGCTGTCCTCGAAATAACTCTCCACCGCGAACACCGCCGCCTTGGCGTTGAGGGTGTCGAAGATGGTCTCGATGAGGATGATGTCGGCGCCGCCGTCGACCAGGCCCTTGGTCGCCTCGTAATAGGTATCGCGCAGCTCGTCGAAGCTGGTGTTGCGGTACCCCGGGTTGTTCACGTCCGGCGATAGCGAGGCGGTGCGGTTGGTCGGGCCGAGCACGCCGGCGACGAAGCGTGGCTTGTCAGGTGTGGCATAGGCATCCGCCGCCGCGCGCGCCAGCTTCGCCGATTCAAGATTCAGCTCGTAGACCAGGTCCTGTTGCTGATAATCGGCCATGGAGATGGCCGTGGAGTTGAAGGTGTTGGTCTCGAGGATGTCGGCACCGGCCTCCAGATAGGCGCGATGGATGTCGCCGATGATCTTCGGTTGGGTCAGCGACAGCAGGTCGTTGTTACCCTTTAGGTCACAGGGCCAGTCTTTGAAGCGTTCGCCACGGTAATCCGCCTCCTCCAGCTTGTAGCTCTGGATCATGGTGCCCATGGCACCATCCAGGATGAGGATGCGGCTTCGCAGGAGGTCTTTGAGCGGGGTCATAATGTCGGCGGCATGCTGCTGTGGAGCAAATCAGTCTAGCAGGTTGCGCCCGCTTGCCAAACCCGGACCCGTTTCCCGGCGGTGGTCTGCGGCGCAGAAACCACCTTTATTACACGGACTTCGCGGCTGCTAACTCCGTGTACGGGGTGTTGTGCCTGAGCCTGGGACACGCGTGACCTGCACGCCCCGGGGTGTGGTAGTGGCGTTGACCGCATGCCGCAGCCGGGCGTTGATCCGGTCGCGCTGCGGCAGCCGTTCGTTCTGGCCCATCGACCGCCTGCAGGGGACGTCCGCGGCCACGCAGAACTTGATGGGATTCAGGTGCACAGACGCAGCCGGCACGGCCGGTGGAGTTCAGCGCGCCTCGAGCAGTTCCCAGCGCGCATAGGCGGCCTGCAGTTCCACCTCGAGTTCGGCCAGGCGGGTCTGCGCGACGGCAATGGCGTCACCGTCGCGTTTGTAGAAGGCAGGATCGCTCATCTCGGCCTGCAGCGCCTGCACGCGCCCCTCGAGCGACTCGATGCGGGCCGGCAACTGTTCCAGCTCGCGCTGTTCCTTGTAGCTGAGCTTGCTGGCCACGGTGGGCCTGGCTGCGGGGGCTGATGGGGTCTTGGTCGCTGGGACCGGACTCGGGGCGGGCGCCGCAGCCGGAGGCGCGGCCCGTTGCCGCAGCCAGTCTGCATAACCACCGACGTATTCACCGATGCGGCCATCGCCCTCGAACACCAGGGTACTGGTGACGAGGTTGTCGAGAAAGGTGCGATCGTGACTGACCAGCAGCAGCGTACCCTGGTATTCCAGCAGGCGCTCCTCCAGCAGTTCGAGGGTTTCCATGTCCAGGTCGTTGGTCGGTTCGTCGAGTACCAGCACGTTGAAGCTGCGGGTGAACAGGCGCGCGAGCAGTAGCCGATTACGCTCACCGCCGGACAGCGTGCCCGCGGGCTGACGGATACGCTCGGGATCGAACAGAAAATCCTGGAGATAGGAAATGACATGGCGGTCCTGGCCGTTGATGCTGATCCTCTCACGGCCATGGGCGAGGTTGTCCAGGACGCTCCTGTGCGGATCGATGTCGCTGCGGTTCTGATCGAAATAGGCAATCTCCAGGCGTGTGCCCAGGCGCACGCGCCCGCGGTCGGGCGTGAGTTCGCCGAGCAGCAGGCGCAGCAGCGTGGTCTTGCCGGCGCCGTTCGGGCCGATGATACCCACCTTGTCACCGCGCATGAGCGTGGTCGAGAAATCGCGCACGATGGTCTTGTCGGCCCAGGCGTAGGAAATGCCTTCGACCTCTGCGACCAGTTGTCCGGAGCGTTCCGCCTCCGGCAGCCGCAGACGTGCGGTGCCCTCACGTTCGCGCCGCAGGCGGCGCTCCGCCCGCATGGCCTCGAGGGCGCGCACGCGGCCCTCGTTGCGGGTGCGTCGTGCCTTGATGCCTTGGCGTATCCAGGCCTCTTCCTGCGAGAGTCGTTTGTCGAACAAGGCGTTCTGCTGGGATTCCGCCTCCAGCGCCGCCTGCTTGCGCTCCAGGTAGGTCGGATAGTCGCAATCCCAACTCGTCAGCCGGCCGCGATCGAGTTCGATGATGCGGGTCGCGAGCCGTTGCAGGAGTGTGCGGTCATGGGTGACGAACAACAGGGTGCCCTTGAAGCCGAGCAGAAACTCCTCCAGCCAGTCGATGGCGGCCAGGTCCAGGTGATTGGTGGGCTCGTCGAGCAGCAGCAGATCGGGGTCGGCCACCAGGGCACGGGCGAGCAGGGTGCGTCGCTTGAGGCCGCCGGACAGGCTGGCGAAGTCCGCCTCGGGATCGAGCCGGAGACGGGAGACGGCCGTCTCGACCTGCTGTTGCCAGCGCCAGCCGTCGCGGCTCTCGAGCGCATGCTGCACCCGTGCGAGTTCGTCCAAGGCGGCCGGTGTGGCCGCCTGGGCAACGGCCAGGCTGGCGGTGTGGTAGTGCGACAGCAGCGGGGCCATCTCACCCAGCCCGCCGGCGACCACGTCGAAGGCGGTGCCGCGCAGGGCATCCGGTACGTCCTGGGTCAGGCGGGCGCAGCGCAGGCCCGGTTGCCGCACGATGCTGCCGCCGTCCGGCTGCAGATCGCCGGCGATCAGTTTCAGCAGCGTGGACTTGCCGGCACCATTGCGGCCGATCAGGCAGACGCGCTCACCCGGTTCCAGGTTCAGATCGGCGGCCTCCAGCAAGGCGCGGCCGCCGAAGTCGAGTTGGACGCCTGTGAGAGAGATCAGGGGCATGACGGGTAACGAGGTCTCGAGGGGATTGGCCGCCGACCGGGACGGGCGGGTGCCGCGGCATTATGCCAGCTTCGCAGGGGCTCGGTACGACGAGCCCTTATCCACAAATCCTGTGGATAACCATGTGGAGTATTTGGGGTCAAACCCGCCCGGAACCCGCTGCTGTTGGTTGGACGTTAACGTGATTAATTTATAACCAACGCGGTAAATTTTTATGTAAAACAGCGTGTTGGAATAATGTAAGCAGTTCGTTTCAGCGGCGTGCGATCAGCCGGCAGGGAGTCATGTTTTTGACGGCGGTGTGTGTATAAAAAATACCGACTACTTCCGCCAAGGTCGCTGGCGACCTTGAAAAAGATCCGCTACTTAGCTCGCCGGATCGCGCAGCGCGCAGTGCCATTACGTCGGGATTCATTACGCGGCTACTACGTCTGATGCTATGCGGCTCGCGGGAGATGGTGGGCCCGCTCGGACTCGAACCGAGGACCAAGGGATTCACTTTGTACCCGATATTTCTACCGGGAGTGGACTATCTCATCACCCTCAACCGGATTGTTAGGGCGCGGGACGCTCTAGCCTGTCATTAAGGACGCTCTAGTCCTCAGGTAGTCTCTGCACCTTCCGGAGGTGTACCCCCGGCTTGGCTCAGGATTGCCGACAGCCTCGCTGTGGCGGTTCCCCTGAATTCATCCCGTTCATTCCATGCCTTTCGGTCATGGACGCACCTTTGATGAGTCCCCTGCTCTAACCAACTGAGCTACAGGCCCGTGAAGCGGGGATTCTACACGGTTGCGGCAGTTTCGTTTAGCCCTGCTGAACTCCATAATCCAGCTTGTGCGCGACCCCAAAACGCGGAAGCCACCATGAATGGTGGCTTCCGCGGCGAGCGTATTGACTGAAAATCAGCTGCTTTCGATTTCCAGGAAGCTGCGCAGTGTTTCCGAGCGCGAGGGGTGACGCAGCTTGCGCAACGCCTTGGCCTCGATCTGGCGGATGCGCTCGCGGGTGACATCGAACTGCTTGCCGACCTCTTCCAGGGTGTGGTCGGTGTTCATGTCGATGCCAAAGCGCATGCGCAGGACCTTGGCCTCGCGCGGTGTCAGGCCGGAGAGCACTGATTGGGTGGCCTCGCGCAGGCCTTCTACGGCAGCGGCGTCGACCGGCGACATGATGCTGACGTCCTCGATGAAGTCACCGAGATGTGAATCTTCATCATCGCCGATGGGCGTCTCCATGGAGATCGGTTCCTTGGCGATCTTGAGAACTTTGCGCACCTTGTCCTCGGGCATCATCATGCGTTCGGCCAGTTCTTCCGGCGTCGGCTCGCGACCCATCTCCTGCAGCATCTGCCGGGAGATGCGGTTCAGCTTGTTGATGGTCTCGATCATGTGCACCGGGATGCGGATGGTGCGCGCCTGGTCGGCGATCGAGCGTGTGATCGCCTGGCGGATCCACCAGGTCGCATAGGTCGAGAACTTGTAGCCACGGCGATATTCGAACTTGTCGACCGCCTTCATCAGGCCGATGTTGCCCTCCTGGATCAAGTCCAGGAACTGCAGGCCGCGGTTGGTGTATTTCTTGGCGATGGAGATCACCAGGCGCAGGTTGGCCTCGACCATTTCCTTCTTGGCACGACGGGCCTTGGCCTCGCCGATGGACATGCGGCGATTGATGTCCTTGATGTCGCTGATGGTCTGCCCCGTCTCCTGCTCGATGGCGATCAGGCGGTTCTGGGCCCGGCGGATGTCGTCGCGGAACTGCCCCAGGGCGGCGGAGTAGGCGTGGCCTGCCTTGATCTCCTTGTCTCCCCACTGCAGGTTGGTCTCGTTGTCCGGAAACGAGGTGATGAAGTCCCGGCGCGGCATCTGGGCGCGATTGACGGCGATGTCCATGATCACCCGTTCGTGACCGCGGATGCGCCCGACCATGCTGCGCAGGCGGTGGGTCATCTCGTCGACGATGCGCGGCACCAGCTTGAGCTGCATGAAGATCTCGCTCAGTGCGGCGCGGTGCTTCTCCAGTTGCTTGGCCGACTTCGTGGTCATGCATTTTTCGTACAGGGACGCCAGTTCGGTGAAGCGCACGCGCGCCTCTTCCGGGTCCGGCCCCGTATCGAGGACACTGGTCTCGGTGTCGCTGCTCTCGTCGTCGTCGTCGTCATCATTGCTGGCCGCGGTCCGGGAGTTGGTGGTCGCGTCATCGACCACGGGGCGGGCCTCCGCCGGAGGCGGAATGACGGCATCGTCGGCGTTCGGGTCGATGAAGCCGACGATCAGGTCGGATAGCCGGACTTCGCCGGCCTCGACCTTGCTGTATTCGTTGAGCAGCAGGGCGATGGAGTCGGGGTAGCTCGAGAGCGCCGACAGCACCTGGCGCAGACCGTCCTCGATGCGTTTGGCGATCACGATCTCGCCTTCGCGGGTGAGCAGTTCCACGGTCCCCATTTCGCGCATGTACATGCGCACCGGGTCGGTGGTGCGGCCGAACTCGCTGTCGACGGTGGCCAGGGCCGCTGCCGCCTCTTCCGCGGCGTCTTCGTCGGTGACCGCCGAGCGGCTGAGCAACAGGGTATCCGCGTCCGGCGTCTCCTCGTGGACGGAAATACCCATATCGTTGATCATGTTGATGATGTCTTCGATCTGCTCCGGATCGACGATCTCATCGGGCAAGTGGTCATTGACCTCGGCATAGGTCAGGAAACCCTGTTCTTTGCCTTTGGCAATCAACAACTTCAACTGAGACTGCTGCTCTTGATTCATGTAGGTCCGCTGATTTAGGTGGCCTGTCCCGCACGCACTGCTTCGCGGGGTCGGCGTAAAAAATGAATCCTCCAGTGTAGTGGATGGCCTTGCATATTACCAGCCGCTAATAGGTGTTCGCGGCTGGACTCCACTGGAGCCTGGGTCACGTACCGGCAGATCGCTCTACCCGTTTCAGTAAAATCTTCAGTTCCTCCTTTTCCTCGACAGACAGCTCGCTGGGCGGTTTGCGCGACAGCTCCGCGATCCTGGCCTCCCGGCGGTGGTCGAGCGGCTTCGCCATGAGATGCGCGATACCGTCGAGGAATTCCCGTTCCAGATCGCCGACCAACCTGGGCGCCGGCTCCATGGCCAGCCTGGCCAGATGCTGCCCGGTGTCGGTACCACGCCAGTGTTCGATCAGGCCACCGGTATGGATGTGGGGGTGATTCTTCAGAAAGTCAATCAGTTCGACCAGCAACGGGATGCCCTGCAGAGAGACATCCGCCAGTTGCCGAGGTTCCGCAACCAGGCTGCCGAGGCGCGGTTCCTGCAACAGCAGGGTAATGAGCCGGCGCACGGGGCTGATCCCGCCGCGGCGTGGCTGCGATGGCCTGAACAGCGGCGGCGCAACGGTTGCCGCCGCAGCCGCCGGCAGCGGCTGGCCGTGCAGATCTGCCAGCGCATGCCGTGGCAGATGGGCAACGTCCTCCAGCCGGTCGACCAGCATGCGTCGAAACACGCCTGTGGGGACCTGATTCAACAAGGGTTTTGCCAGTTCCACCAGACGCGCGCGCCCATCCATGCTGGCTGTATCGACTTGCGCCCCCAAAGCTTCATAAAGAAATTCCGACAATGGGGTGGAGTGTCCGGCGCGCTGCAGGAAGGCATCCTTGCCCTCTTTGCGCACCAGCGTGTCAGGATCCTCGCCCTCGGGCAGGAACAGGAAGCGCGCCTGGCGCCCGTCCTTGAGCACCGGCAACACATTCTCCAGCGCCCGCCAGGCCGCGGCCCGCCCGGCGCGGTCGCCATCGAAGCAGAACACCACCTCGGGCACCACCCGGTAGAGCTGTTCCAGGTGCTCATGGGTGGTCGCGGTGCCCAGGGTGGCGACGACATTGCCAATGTCGAACTGCGCCAGGGCGACCACGTCCATGTAGCCCTCGACCACCAGCAGCCGCTCGAGTTTGCGTTCGCGCTTGCGGGCCTCGAACAGGCCGTAGAGTTCGCGGCCCTTGTGGAAGACGGGCGTCTCGGGTGAATTCAGGTACTTGGGCGTGTCATCGCCGAGGACCCGCCCGCCGAAGCCGATCACCCGCCCGCGCCGGTCATGGATCGGGAACATGATGCGATTACGGAACCGGTCATAGACCTCGCCGTTGTCCTTCTTGATGAGCAGGCCGGCGTTCTCCATCCGGGCCTGATACTCCGGCCCGCTACCGAGTGCCCGGAGGAGGTTATCCCAGCCGGGCGGGGCATAACCCAGCCCGTAGGCCTGGGCGATCTCGCCGCTCAGGCCGCGGTCTCTCAGGTAACCGACGGCGCGGCCGGCCTCGGGGTGCTGACGGAGCTGCTGGCGGAAGTGCTTCGCGGCCTGCTCGAGGAGGTCGTAGAGCGGTGCGGTGACGTCCCTGCGGTCATGTGCCGCGCCGGCACCCGGTTCGCGCGGCACCTCCAGCCCCACCGAGCGTGCCAACTCTTCGACCGCCTCTACGAATTCCATGTGTTCGTAGTCCATCAGGAAGCCGAGCGCGGTGCCATGCGCGCCACAGCCGAAGCAGTGGAAGAACTGCTTGGTCGGGCTGACCGTGAAAGAGGGGGTCTTCTCGTTGTGGAACGGACAACAGGCCTGGTATTCGCGGCCGGCCTTCTTCAGCGGCACGCGGCCGTCGATCACCGCGACGATGTCGACGCGCTGCATCAGATCGTCGATGAACTGCTGGGGTATCCGGCCGGCCATGGCGGCATCATAGGCGATGGCTGTGCGCCGCGTCAGCGGCTAGGTGGGGTCGTGGCGGGAAAGTGCGCGATCGGCGCCGGTCTCAGCCACCGAGCTTGACTTTGATCTGGCCGCTGACCGCGCCCATGTCGGCACGACCCTGGAGCTTGGGCTTGAGGATGGCCATTACCTTACCCATGTCCTTGATGCCGGCGGCCCCGGTCGTGGCGATGGCGGCGGCGATCAGGTCGTCGATCTCGGTCGGCGTGAGCGGCTGCGGCAGATAGGTCTGGATCACGCCGATCTCGAAGCCTTCCTGCTCCGCCAGATCGGTACGGCCGGCCTGCTCGTACTGGGTGAGGGATTCCCGCCGCTGCTTGAGCATCTTGTCGAGCACGGCCAGGGTCTGCGCAGCATCGAGTTCGATGCGCTCATCGACCTCGCGCTGGGTGATGGCAGCCAGGATGAGCCGGATAACGCCCAAGCGCCGCTTGTCGCCGCTGCGCATGGCGGCCTTCATATCCTCCCGGACATGTGCCTTCAGCGACATGCGCTTGTCCCGGACTGCAATCAGTAGTTGCGGGTGCGACGGGAGACGTCGCGCGAGATCTTCTTCAGATGACGTTTGACCGCGGCGGCACGCTTGCGCTTACGCTCCTGGGTGGGCTTTTCGTAGAACTCGCGGCGGCGCACCTCGGAGAGGATGCCGGCCTTTTCGCAGGAACGCTTGAAGCGGCGCAGGGCGACTTCGAACGGTTCGTTTTCGCGTACACGAACACTGGGCATAAAATCTATTACCTCGAACGGTGTGTGATTCCGCGGCCTCGAACCGGCACGGTCCTGAAGCCAAGGGCCTAAAGGGGGACGGATTCTAATCCCTTGGGCGGCCGAAAGCAAAATCCCGCTTGTGCGGGCCGGCCTTGGCCGGGGACAATGCCGCCATGCTCGTACTCGGCATCGAAACCTCCTGTGACGAAACCGGCGTCGCCCTCTACGATGAGGCGCGCGGCCTGATCGGTCACGCCCTCTACAGCCAGGTCGAGGTGCATGCGCCCTATGGGGGGGTGGTGCCCGAACTGGCGTCCCGCGACCATGTGCGCAAGTTGGTGCCGTTGCTCAAGGACGTGTTCGCGCAGACGGGCGTCGGGCGGGACGAGGTCACCGGTGTCGCCTACACCGCCGGACCCGGACTGATCGGGGCGCTGCTGGTGGGGGCATCCCTGGGGCGCAGCCTGGCCTGGGCCTGGGGCGTGCCGGCGGTGGCCGTGCACCATATGGAAGGCCACCTGCTCGCGCCCATGCTGGAGGCCGATCCCCCGGCGTTTCCCTTCGTCGCCCTGCTGGTGTCCGGCGGCCACACCCTGCTGGTGCGGGTCGATGGGGTCGGTGCCTATCAATTGCTGGGCGAATCGGTGGACGACGCGGCCGGCGAGGCCTTCGACAAGACGGCCAAACTGCTGGGTCTGCCCTACCCGGGCGGGCCGGAACTGGCCCGGCTGGCGCAACAGGGCGATCCGACGCGCTTCCGTTTTCCGCGGCCGATGACCGATCGGCCGGGGCTGGATTTCAGCTTCAGTGGCCTGAAGACGTGCGCGCTGACCACGCTGCGTGGGGCGGCGCCCGATCGGATCGGGGCTGATCAGACGCGCGCCGACATCGCCCGCGCCTTCGAAGACGCCGTGGTGGACACGCTCGCCATCAAATGCCGACGGGCACTGGAGGCGACCGGGCTGCAGCGGCTGGTGGTGGCCGGCGGCGTCGGCGCCAACCAGGCGCTACGGGCGCGGCTCAAGGAACTGGCCGAGGCGCGCGGCGGACGGGTGTATTACCCGCGTCCGGCCTTCTGTACCGACAACGCGGCGATGATCGCCTATGCGGGCTTCTGCCGCCTGCAGGCCGGCCAGCACGAGCCGCTGGCCATCGAGGCACGGGCGCGCTGGCTGCTCACCGACCTGCCGCCCCTGCCGGCGTGAGCACGCCTTCGGTCACACCCCGACCTACCCTTTGACCGGAAGGCGCTTACTTACGCCCTTCTAGGCCACGAAACGATACGGAAAGAATTCATCGTGTGCACCCAGGATCACCACCTGCGGTGTAGTTCTCGCGCCTTGTACACCGAGCTTTTTCCCGTGTTGTTCCGTGTTGTTCCGTGGCCAAGAAGGGTTTAGTTACGTGCCCTTACCCTCAACCGCGCTTGGAGCCCAGGTGGATCCGGCCTTCCGTGCCGGCCAGCAGCTTGCGGATATTGGAGCGGTGCCGCCAGTACAGCAGCACCCCCATGACGACGCTGGCGAGGATGAAGGCCGGTTCCGGGCGCAGCCACGCCATATAGAACGGTGCGGCGGCCGCGGCGATCAGCGCCGCCAGCGAGGAATAGCGGAACAGCGCGGCCATGGCCAGCCAGGTCGCGATCACCAGCAGACCGACCTGCCACTGCAGCCCCAGCAGGGCGCCGAGGGCGGTGGCAACCCCCTTGCCGCCGCGAAAGCCGAAGAACACCGGGAACAGGTGGCCGAGGAACGCCGCGCCGGCGGCCAGGGCCTGCACGTCCGCGCCGGCGCCGATGGCACGCGCGAGCAGCACCGCCAGCAGGCCCTTGAGCATGTCACCGACCAGGGTGAGGGCGCCGGCCTTCTTGCCGCCGATGCGCAGCATGTTGGTGGCGCCGGGGTTGCGCGAGCCCGCCGTACGCGGATCGCCCGCACCCAGCAGGCGGCCAACGATGATCGCGGAGGCGATCGATCCGAGCAGGTAGGCGGCGATAACGATGAGCGCGGTGTTCAGCATGGGCGGAAGATACAAGCGCTGGTGGTGCGAGACAAGCGAGCGGCCAGAGCCGCCTTCCCACCTGCCGGTTCCAGGTGCGGAGCGGGCTCGATGCCGGGCGCATCCAATACGCCGGCCGGGTCAGGCAGTGGGGCCATGCCCGGCCGCCCATCGCGCAGCCGCACGGGACAGCGCTACGCAGCCCTGGGTGCTTCACTTGTCACTGGCCACTCGCAGCTTGTATCGTGTCGCGATGGACATCATCTTCTTGCACGGTCTGCGCATCGACACAGTCATCGGTATCTACGAATGGGAGCGGCGCGTCACCCATACCATCAGCCTGGATCTGGAAATGGCCGCCGACATCCGCAAGGCCGCCGCCACCGATGTCATCGAGGACACACTCAATTACAAGGCGGTCGCCAAACGCCTGATCGCCTTCATCGAGGGCAGTTCGTTCCAGCTGGTCGAGACGCTGGCCGAGCGTGCCGCCGAGATCGTGCGCGACGAATTCAATGTGCCCTGGGTGCGCCTGACGCTCAACAAGACCGGCGCGGTGAGCGACGCACGCGATGTCGGCGTCATCATCGAGCGCGGTGTCCGCCCCGCCCACTGAATGGCACGGGTCTACGTCAGCGTCGGTAGCAACATCGACCGTACCCGGCATGTATGCGCGGCGCTGGACGCGCTGCGCGCGACCTACGGTCCGCTGCAGTGCTCGCCGGTCTACGAGACCACCGCAGTGGGCTTCGACGGTGACGATTTCTACAACCTCGTGGTCGGCTTCGATACCGACGCCACGCCCGCCGAGGTCGCCGTGCGGCTGCACGCCATTGAGGATGACAACGAGCGGGTACGGACCGGGCCACGCTACTCGGCGCGCACACTCGACCTGGATCTGCTGCTCTACGACGATCTCATTCTCGACCAGGGGCACCTGCAACTGCCGCGCGACGAGATCACCCGGCATGCCTTCGTCCTCAAGCCACTGGCCGACATCGCCGGTGCGTGCCGCCATCCGCTGACCGGCAAGACCTATGCGCAACTGTGGGCCGAGTTCGATACCGCGGGGCAGGCGCTCCACCGCGTGGAATTGCCGTACCACTAGGGTGCCGCGGTCGGGTGCGAGCGCCGATGAACCGGAAAATCACCGGCCACGGAATCCACGTGCGAAGGGGGGCAGATTTGAAATCTGTCCCCCGGTATCTGCCGTGGCTGAACTGAGTTTTTAGTGATGAACACGCCCATGCCCTGGGAGATCCCCGCCGATTGGCCGACGCCCGCTGGCGCGGCACGTGCGGTCAGTACGGCCCTGGTCGAACACCTGCGCGCCGAGATCGTCGCCGCTGGCGGCTGGCTCGGGTTCGCGCGCTATATGGAGCTGGCCCTGTACGCGCCCGGCCTCGGCTATTACAGTGCCGGCGCGCGCAAGCTCGGTGCGTCGGGCGACTTCACCACCGCACCCGAGACGTCGGCACTGTTCTCGCGCTGTGTCGCGCGCAGCTGCGCGTCCGTGCTGACGCAGCTCGGTGGCGGTGAGGTGCTGGAGGTCGGTGCCGGCAGCGGCGTGATGGCCGCCGATCTGCTGCGGGAGCTGGAGGCATGCGGTCGCCTGCCCGACACCTATTTCATTCTCGAGCGCTCGGCCGACCTGCGCGAGCGCCAGCGGGCACACCTGGCGCAGCGCCTGCCGCACCTGCAGGCGCGCATCCACTGGCTGGACCGGCCGCCGGCGCGGGCCTGGCGTGGCGTGCTGGTCGCCAATGAGGTGCTGGACGCGTTGCCGGTGATGCTGTTCGGTTGGCGTCCGGGCGGGGTCGTCGAATACGGTGTGGCCTGGGAGCGGGAGCGCTTCGTATGGGCAGAGCGACCCGCCGGACCGGACGAAGCCGAACGTATTGCGACCTGGGCGGCGGCCTGCGGTTGGGAGGCCGGGTATCGCTCCGAGTTCGCGCCGTCGCTCGGGCCGTGGCTGGCGGCGCTGACCGAACACCTGTCCGCCGGGGCCGCGCTGTTCATCGACTATGGGTACCCGCGCCGCGAGTACTATCACGCCGAGCGGCGGCGTGGCACACTCCTGTGCCACTATCGCCACCGCGCGCACGCCGAACCCCTGCTGCTGCCGGGTCTGCAGGACATCACCGCGCATGTCGACTTCACCGCCGTCGCCGAGGCCGCGGACGCGCACGGGCTGCGGGTCGGTGGTTTCACCGCCCAGGCGCACTATCTGCTCGATGCCGGCATCGAGGGCATGCTGGCCGAGGCATTTCCGGAGACGGGCGGGCACAGCGCGTATCTGCAGCTGGCCGCACAGGCCAAGACGTTGCTGCTGCCGGGCGAGATGGGTGAGCGCTTCAAGGCGCTGCTGCTGCTGCGCGGCATGGAGGGCGATGTCGTGGGCTTCGGCGGGCGGGATCTGCGGGGGCGGCTGTAGGCAATCCGCCGCTGCGTTCGGGCTGGCAGACAATAACGACAACGATCAGGCAGGAGACGCGCCCGCACATGGAGTTGTTTCACATCATCGTATTGGCCGTGCTGCAGGGGCTGACCGAATTCCTGCCGATCTCCAGTTCGGCGCACCTCATCCTGCTGCCGCAGCTGGCGGACTGGCCCGATCAGGGGCTGGCCTTCGACGTGGCCCTGCACGTCGGTACGCTGAGCGCGGTGGTACTGTATTTCCGCCAGGAACTGCGCATCATGCTGCGCGATTGGGCGCGCTCCCTGGCCGGTCACGGCCAGACGCCGGACAGCCGCCTGGCCTGGGCCGTCGGCTTTGGCACGATCCCGGTCGGCCTTGCCGGCCTGCTGTTCGCAGGCCTCATCGAGGCCCAGCTGCGCTCGCCGCTGGTGATCGCCGCGACCACGCTGATCTTCGGCGCGCTGCTGTGGTGGGCCGACGTGCAGGGCCGACGGGTACGCGATGAGCATGCCATCGGCTGGCGCGATGTGTTGGTGATCGGCATCGCCCAGGCCATCGCCCTGATCCCCGGCACCTCGCGCTCAGGCATCACCATGACGGCCGGGTTGATGCTGGGTCTGACCCGCGAGGGCGCGGCGCGCTTCTCGTTTCTGCTGTCGATCCCGGTGATCGTCCTCGCCGGCGGTCTGGAGACGCGCAAGCTCATCGCCGCGGCCGGGACACCGGACTGGCAGGCCCTGGCCTGGGGTACATTGATCTCGGCGGTCAGCGCCTACGCCTGTATCCATTATTTCCTCAAACTGCTCGAACGCATGGGTATGTGGCCGTTCGCCGTGTACCGGCTGCTGCTGGGTGGGGTCCTGCTGGTGTTGTTCCTCTGAGCCGGACGGCCAACTGCCGAGGACAAAGGGGACGGATTTAAATCCGTCCCCCGTTTGGTAAGGGCGGGACTGTCAGGAACCCGGTTCCGGAGTCGCTCGGTCCGGGGCGTTCGCGAGCACCGCGGTAATCGCGTTGCAGCGTAACTCCCGCAAGCGCTCACCCAGGGCCGCACCCTCCAGGCCCTGCTGGGCCAGCGCTCTGGCATCCACCGCACGCGCCGCGGCGAAGGCCGTGCGGAATACCTCGGCCTGCGGGTAGGGCCGCTCCCCCGTGTCCTTGCCGTCATGGCCGCGGCCGCGGCTGTCGGCCTCGCAGGCAATCAGAAAATCCTCCAGGACCGCCGGGCGCCGGAAGGCATCGAGGCCGGTGAGCGTGTCGAGCAGCGTGCCGGCACGCAGTTCCAGTGCGCGGTGGCAGTGGCTGTGATAGCGGGCGACCTTGACGGCGAGATCGCGGTAATCGTTGGGGATCCGCAGCCGGTGGCATAAGGCCTCGATCAATTCGACGCTGCGCTGTTCGTGGCCGATGTGCCGCGGCAGTTCGGTGGCCGGGGTCGTGCCCTTGCCGAGATCGTGCACCAGCGCGGCGAAGCGCACCCGCGGGTCCGGGCTGAGGCGGACCGCCTGATCCAGCACCATCAGGCTGTGCTCGCCGGTATCGATCTCAGGGTGATGGTGGGCCGGCTGCGGGATGCCGAACAGGCGGTCGAGTTCGGGGTAGACCACTGCCAGCGCGCCGCAGCGGTGCAGGACTTCGAAGAAGCGGCGTGGGCGGTCCTCGCCCAGGGCCTTCTCGGTCTCCGCCCAGACGCGTTCCGACACCAGGTGGTCCACCTCGCCGGCGGCGACCATCTGCTTCATGAGGGCGTGGGTGCCGTGCGCGACCTTGAAGCCCCACTTGGCGAAGCGCGCCGCGAAGCGCGCCACCCGCAGGATACGCACCGGATCCTCCACGAAGGCCTTGGAGACGTGCTTGAGCAGGCCCTGGGCGAGATCCTCGCGGCCGTTGAAGGGATCGATGAGCGTGCCGTCGGCGGCCTCGGCCATGGCGTTGATGGTGAGGTCGCGCCGCTTGAGATCGTCCTCCAGTGTGACCTCGGGGCTGGCGTGCACGGCGAAGCCCTTGTAGCCGGGCGCGGTCTTGCGCTCGGTGCGGGCGAGTGCGTACTCCTCGTGCGTCTCGGGATGCAGGAAGACCGGGAAATCCTTGCCGACCGGGCGATAGCCCAGCCGCACCATGTCTTCCGGCGTGGCGCCGACCACGACCCAGTCGCGCTCCTTGACCGGTACGCCAAGCAGTTTGTCGCGCACCGCGCCGCCGACGAGATAGATGTCCATGCCTCGATTCTACCCGGAAGAACCGCGTTCATGAAAAGTGCATCCCGTGAAGGAAATGGCACTTATCTAAGCGCGTGCCATGACCCTCAAAGACCGATGGCCGCGGAGGCACACGGGCAGCGCAATCCGCCCTGGCACCATGCTAGCCGCGCCGTGCCTGTTCGCGGAGGCGCGGATAGGCGTCACGCGCACTGCGCTGGCCGAGATACCCCGGCACTACGGCGTCGATCGCCGTCGGACGGATGCCCAGTTCGATCAGCGCGTTGTGGTCGCAGACACTGGCCTGCTGCAAGGACCAGTAGTTGTCGCGGCTGAACGGCTTGCCCGGCACGAACTCCAACGCCCGCGCCTGCAGACGCGACAGCCCGTCCGTGAGCTTCCAGATAGACCGCCGCAGGTCGAGCTGGCGTGCCGTGTACTCCACCAGTTGCGCCAGGGTATAGACCTCCGGGCCGCACAGATCGCAGCGTCTGCCGGCGGTGGAGCGATCCTGGAGCGTGCGGACCATGGCCTCGATGACATCGTCGACATACACGGGCGCGAAGCGGCTGTCCGCGCAGGCCAGCGGAAACACCAGGGGCGTGATCCGGAGCAGCGTCGCGAAGCGGTTGAAGAAGCTGTCACCGGGACCGAAGATCACGGAGGGCCGGAAGCTGGTGACCTCCAGTCCCTGCCGCGCAGCACCGTGCACCAGGTCCTCGCCCTGGCCCTTGGTGCGCAGATACAGGCTGTGTTCCTCGTGCGGGTCGGCGTTGAGGGCGCTCATGTGCAGCAGCCGCCGTACACCGGTGTCGTGCATGGCCGCGACGAGCTTCCCGGGCAACTCCACGTGCGCACGCGCAAAGGCCTCGCCGGCCGGACCGCGGCGTTCATTGAGTATGCCGACCAGATTGATCACTGCGGCGCAGCCGGCGAGCAGGCCGCGCAGCGTCGCCGGGTCATTCACGTCGGCTTCGACCAGCGTCACGCGTGGATCGACCAGCAGCGCCCGCTGCCGTTCGCGCCGGCGCGTGGGGATGGTCACCCGCCAGCCTTCCCGGGTCAGCCGGTGGGCGAGATGGCGGCCGACAAAACCGGCGCCGCCGATGATGCATATCTTCTGGTCTGCCATGGGGTTGCTCTTTACGGCGTCGTCCGCTTCTCGTCGGTCGTGACAGGGAATGGTGGCGGCGCCACCGGATCAGGTCAAGGGCGTCGCGGGCGGCGTCATTGCGGCTTCGGGCCGATGTCCGGCATGCGCTTGTGCAGCGGCGTCACGGGTCGCTCCAGGCGCGCGTCGTAGACGGTCGTGAAGGCCAGCACACCGCGCACATAGCCGCGCGTCTCGGTGAAGGGGATGGTGTCGACCCACAGCTCGGCCGGTACCGTGGTCTCGGGCAGCCAGCTGCGCACACGGTACGGCCCAGCGTTGTAGGCGGCCGTGGCCAGCACCTTGTTGCCGAGGTCGTCGAGGACGTGGCGCAGGTAATTGCCGCCCAGGCGGATGTTGGCATCGGCCTGCAGCAGTGCGGCGCGGCTGGGGGCCGGCAGCTTGAGCAGCTTCGCCATCTGACTGCCGGTGGCAGGCATCAGCTGCATCAGGCCGAGCGCGCCGGCGGGGGAGCGCGCATCGACCATGAAGGCGCTCTCCTGCCGCATCACGCCCATGATCCAGGCGGGGTCGAGATCGAGCTGCGCGGCGGTCTTGGCAATCTCGCGCTCATACAGCACCGGAAAGCGCACATTCAGATCGTCCTGGTGGCTGGAACGTGCCGCCGTGATGATGGCGCGGTCGTGCCAGCCCCAGCGATGGGCCAGTGCCGCCGCCGCCTCCAGGCCGTGTGTATCGAGGTTGCGGATCGCGTAGGCCCATTCGCGGCGCGCGTCGTAGATCAGGTCGGCGCGCCGCAGTTCGCGGGCGCGGACGAACGCCGGCTGCTGCTGCAGCCGGTCCAGATCCGCGTCGTCGACGGGCATGGGTGCGTGCGCGAAGCGGTAGGGACGGTCGAGGAAGTCGGCGGCCAGAAAGCCGTGGTAGGAACGTTCGCCGGCCAGTGCCTCGAAGGCCTGTTCGGCCGCCGCCCGGTCGCCCAGGTATGCCTGGGCGCGGCCGCGCCAGTAGCGCCATTCACTCTCCGACTGTGCCTCCGCCGGCAGGGCGTCGATGGCGGTCAGCAGGATCGACCAATCCTGCTGCAGCAAGGCGCTGCGCGCCTGCCATTCAGCCAGTGTACGGTCGCGCGCGCGGTCCGGAACCTCTGCCAGCCAGCGGTGTGCCTGCGGGAGACGCTGATAGGCCGCGGACAACGCCACGCGCCGGCTGACGTCGGCACGGGTCTGTGCGTCGAAGGCGTAACGGTCGGCCAGCGTCGCCCACCAGTCGTGCGCCTCCCGGGCGTCGCTACGGGCCAACCGCACCACGGCGTGCGCCAGGATTTCGCGTGCCGGTGCGGAAT
Organism: Gammaproteobacteria bacterium; assembly: GCA_019911805.1. Taxonomy (NCBI): domain Bacteria; kingdom Pseudomonadati; phylum Pseudomonadota; class Gammaproteobacteria; species Gammaproteobacteria bacterium. The sequence goes on along the minus strand of JAIOJV010000088.1, from coordinate 5,138 downwards.
CCGTCGCCAGGGCCGCAATGGTGCGTGCCTCGCTGGGGCGGTGGTGCACCTTACGCCAGAGGTCGACCCATTTGCGTTCGCCGGCCGGTAACCGGCGCGACAGGTAGGAGGCGAGGCTGAGGGCGTTGTTGTCCATCGCCAGGCGGATGCGCTCCCACACCAGCGCCTGGGTCATGCGCGGACTGTCGCTGAGCACTTTGAATACGGGGTCGCAGGCATCGGGCTGCGACTTGCCGACCCGCCAGAGCGCGACGGCGGCATCCAGCCAGGCGGCATCCGCAGGTTCTCGGTGGGTGGCCTGCAGATAGAAGCATTGCAACTCGGCCGAGTTGCTGCTGCCGGGGTAGAAGCTCAGGAAACGCGTCCATTGATGTTGGCGGGCGAGCTGGATCAGCCAGCTGTGGCGCAGGCGCTCTGCCGGCGGCGTGTCACCGAATTCTTCCAGGAACGCGCGGATATCGGCATCCGTCGCCCGGGAAAAGTGGGCGCGCAGCGCGTCATAGCGCAGATAGAGGTAGAGCGGATAATCCTGCAAGCGATCGGCGAGTTGCTGGTAGCGCGGCCATTGATTCTGTTGCAGGGCCTTGCGGGCCTCCAGGAAGTGCTGGCGTTCGTTGGCATACTCGTCCGTCGCCGCGACCGCGCCATTCAGCAGCAGGATACCGAGGAGGCAGTGCAGGAGCAGGAGGCTGTAACGCAGGTGGGTGTTCATACTCTATAGTTAACCCCAGTTCCAGCACGGCAACAATCACGAACTGAGAAGGGGAATGGATTCATGGTGTTCAAGTCCGTCAATCCGGCCACGGGTGAGGTCATCAGGGTCGTCGAGACCTGGAACGAGACGCAGCTCGACCAGGCACTGAGCGCGGTGGCCGCCGCCACCCCGGCTTGGGCGGCGGCCGGGTTCGAGGCACGTGCCGCCGCCTTGCGCAAGGTCGCCGGCGTGCTGCGCGCACGCCGCGCCGAGCTGGCGCGCACCATGACCCTGGAAATGGGCAAGCTCAGCGGCGAAGCACACGCAGAAATCGACAAGTGTGCCTGGGTATGCGATTTCTATGCCGACCAGGCGGCGACCTTCCTCGCCGACGAGCCGATCGACAGCGATGCCGGCCGCAGCCTGGTCGCCTATCAGCCGCTCGGCACGGTGTTGGCGGTCATGCCCTGGAACTTTCCCTTCTGGCAGGTGTTCCGTTTCGCCGCGCCGGCGCTGATGGCTGGCAACACCGGTGTGCTCAAGCACGCCTCCAATGTGCCCGGCTGCGCGCTCGCCATCGAAGAGGTGTTCATCGAGGCCGGTCTGCCCGCCGGTGTGTTCCGCACGCTGATGATCCCGGCCGGGCGCGTCGCGCGGGTGATCGAAGACCCGCGCATCCACGCCGTCACCCTGACCGGCAGCGAGCCCGCCGGGCGTTCGGTGGCCGCCACCGCCGGCGCGCAGATCAAGAAGACCGTGCTGGAACTCGGCGGCTCCGATCCGTTCATCGTCCTCGAGGATGCCGATCTGGATCTGGCGGTGTCGCAGGCCGCGACGTCACGGTTCCTGAATGCGGGCCAGAGCTGCATCGCCGCCAAACGCTTCATCGTCGTGGAGGCGGTCGCCGAGACCTTTCTCGCGGGCTTCAAGGCGGCCGCGGAGGCGCGGCGCCATGGCGATCCGCTGGACGAGTCGGTGACGCTTGCACCGCTGGCGCGCCACGACCTGCGCGATGAATTGCATCAGCAGGTGGTCGAGAGCATCGCCCAGGGCGCGGTCGCCGTCACCGGCTGTACACCACTGGCCGGCACGGGCGCCTTCTATGCGGCCTCCATCCTCGACGGCGTCGAGCACGGCATGCGTGCCTATCGCGAAGAGCTGTTCGGGCCGGTCGCCAGCGTCATCCGCGCCCGCGACGAGCGCCATGCCATCGAGATCGCCAACGACAGCCCCTACGGCCTGGGTGGCAGTGTCTGGACGCGCGACAACGCGCGCGGTGAACGCGTCGCCCGGGCGCTGCAGTGTGGCTGCGCCTTCGTCAACGGTCTGGTCAAGAGTGACCCACGCCTGCCCTTCGGCGGGGTCAAACACTCCGGCTACGGTCGCGAACTCGGCCGCTACGGCATCCACGAATTCATCAACGCCAAGACCATCTGGGTGCGCTGATCGCCGCTGGCAAACCCCTGATTCAACCGCAAAGGACGCGAAGGCGCGCGAAGGAAATCCAACCTATGTCAGCCACGAAATCTACCAAGCATTCGTAATGCCAAGACCCGATGCATCCCACAACATCCGGTTCAGCCACGGAAACACACGGAAGTACACGGAAAACACAGACAAGATTTTATGCGTCGCACAACGGCCTTGCTCACCCGCCAAGTAATGAATCGGTATTTCACGGCGCTGTTTCATTCCAGTGCCTTCCGTGTACTTCCGTGTGTTTCCGTGGCAATTGGGGTTTTCAGGTTTATCCCGGTTTGTAAGTTTCGTAGGTTTCGTGGCAACAATGTTTTCCTTCGCGCGCCTTCGCGTCCTTTGCGGTTGAAATAGGGTTTCTGGGTTTCAGGGTTTCCTCGTCCATGGCCGCATTCCTTGCCTGGCTCGCCGTCAGTGCGGCGGCCGGGGTACTGGCGGGGCAGCGTCTCGTTCGTCCTGCAATGCATCTGAATATTGTGGATATTCAGGCTGCTGTCGGATGTGTGGTGGGTTTGTTAGTATCGGTGCTTGACGCAGATCAGTGCCGGCGAGGCCGTCGGCATTCATAGTGACTGCGTGTCTACATGCGACTGGAAAAATTACCTCGGCCACGGCAAGGATGCGGACATGGCGCGGGGCCATGGGGTAGTGTTGCAGCGGCGATTCATTCACCTTGCGGGTGACGAAGATGGCGGTGTGAGATTTATGGCCTTGTCGGTGTTTTTTCGTGTGGTTCCGTGGCACATACAGTTTTTGGACTAAGCGGCGTACTAACGATGTCTTCTACCCACAATCACCCGAACCATCCACACGTTGATCCAGACCGTGGCCAGACGTCGCCGCGACCACCCTGGGCGGTTCCCGAGGACCTGTTCGCAACGCTGTGCACGGGTTGCGGGCAGTGCATCGAAGATTGCCCGCGCTGGCTGCTCACGCGCGACGCCGCGGGCCGCCCGCGCGTAGACTTCAGCGGTGGTGAATGCAGCTTCTGCGGGGAGTGTGTCGATGCCTGCGGTCGCGGCGCCCTCTCGCGGGTCTTGCGCGGCCGCCCCCGGGGACCCTGGGCGCTCAAGGCCATCATCGGCAGTGCCTGCCTCGTCAGTCAGGACGTGCTGTGTCGTTTGTGCAGCGAGCAGTGTGTGGTCGCCGCGATCGGGTTCCCTTCAGGTGATGCCCGGCCTCAGGTGGATGCGCACCGCTGTACGGGTTGCGGCGCCTGCGTGCGCAGCTGCCCCACCCGGGCGGTGGTGCTCTACGATGAGGGCCCTGGTTCCGCCTGAGGTCTGTGTCCGCACCGCCTTCCGCTTTATTTCCCTCTTGTACACCCTCCGCCGGCACGATGAGCTGCCGGCGGGTCTGCCAGCTCCTAGCCGCCGGTCATGGACATGAAACGTACTATTTGTCCGGGCTTCTCGCTGAATTCGTGGCGCTCGGGTTTGAGATCGATGGCCTGCAGGATGGCCGCCTCCAGATCCGCGTCGCTGGCGCCGGCGCGCAGCAGCGGACGCAGCTCGAAACGATGCTCCTGACCGAGGCACATGTAGAGCGTGCCATCGACCGACAGGCGCACGCGGTTGCAGGTCGCGCAGAAGTGCTGCGAGATGGGCGTGATGAAGCCGATGCGCAGATCGGTGCCGGCAACCTGCACGTAGCGCGCCGGGCCGCCACCCGGCATCATCCCCGGCAGCAGTTCGAAGCGTTGCGCCAGGCGCGCCTTCACTGTCTGCAGGTCGACGTAGTGGTCCGTGGCCGAGCGCCCGGTGTCGCCCATCGGCATGGTCTCGATGAAACGCAGGGTGAAGCCGTGTTCGATGCAGAAGTCGACCATTGATTCGACTTCGTCCTCGTTAATGCCTTTCATTACCACCATGTTGATCTTGATCGGCGCAAAACCCGCGGCCTTGGCCGCGAGCAGACCACCGATCACCTTCTCCAGCTTGCCGCCGGTGATCTCCTTGAAGCGCGCGGCGTCGAGCGAATCCAGGCTGACGTTGATGCGGCGGATGCCGGCCGCACGCAGATCGCGGGCATGCTTCGCCAGGCGCGTCGCATTGGTCGACAGCGAGAGGTCTTCGATACCGGGCAGCGTTGCCAGGCGCATGGCGAGCGTGGGCAGGTCGTGGCGCACCAGGGGTTCGCCGCCGGTGATGCGCACCCGCCGCGTCCCCAGACGCGCGAAGGCGGCGATGACGCGTTCGATCTCCGCGAAGGTGAGCCAGTGCTCCGGCTCTTCGAAATCCTTGAAACCTTTGGGGAGGCAATAGAAGCAACGCAGGTCGCAACGGTCCGTCACCGACAGGCGGACGTAATCAATCTTCCGGCCGAGGCGATCAATCAGCGCAGTCAAGGGGCCGTATCTCCGTGGCGGATCTGGCAGGCTGGCGGGCATGCTACCCGGCAGATGTGCCTGCATCCCGATTATGCGCTCACCACCGGGATCCAATCTACCGCACGGCGACTACCGGCTTTGACCGGGGGCAATGCGTGAAATGGCCTGTCTGACCGTGTGAAATGACACACTCGATACCGTCGGTGCCGAAAATACGATTGAGATATCGCAATCTTTGGCCTGGCAGGAAATTTGCACCAGTCCCTGTGAACGCACTCGAATGTTCCACGCTGTGTCGGAGAGATCCATGTCGTCGCTTGCCACGTCGCCCCTGGACGACCGCTTCGGGGTTCTACTGTATTTTGCCTGGGATGCGCCCTCGCGGCGCAACGTGGCGATGGGCCTGGCGTGTGCAGTGTCGTTGTTGCTGCATGTCAGCGGCTATTACTGGTGGGGTGAGCGGTACCAGGAGCCGGCCTTCGAGCAGGAGGCCCCGGAGGTCACGCGCGTCAGTGTGAACCTGGTGAAGCCCGTGCCGCCCGCGCCACCGGTCGAGGTACCGCTGGAGGTCCCCGTCGAGGCGGTGGTGGAGCCGCCGCCCCCGCCCAAGGTCGCCGAGCCCGAACCCAGGCCGCGTCC
>JAIOJV010000087.1 GCA_019911805.1 Gammaproteobacteria bacterium | reverse complement strand
GAAGCCACGTGGCGGTTCCTCATCGACTACAACGAGCACCGCGAGCACGACGCACTCAACGGCATGACACCCATCGAGTACCGCAATCTATCCGCCAGATGTTCTACTTCTGAAATGTCCGCTTGACGGGGGAGCTTACGGTGGTGCCGGTGCGGGTGTGGCTGGCCAGCCGTCCGAAGGGATCATAGCCCAGGGTGTTGACTTGGCCTGCCGCATTGGTGAACGCGGTGATGTCGCCGTTGGCATTGATGGTGTAGCTGCGGGTCAGGCCGCTGGTCGATGATTGCAGCAGGCGGTTGCTGGTGGATGCGTAGCTGTAGGCCGTCGTATTGGCCGGGCTGGTGTTGCCCGCGTTGCTGCGGTTGCCTACCGCGTCATAGCCATAGGTGGCGACGTTGCCGCCGGCCAGTGCCGCTTGGGTCAGCCTTGAGAGCGCATCGTACTGGTACTGCTGGCTCTGGTCGGCATCCACGCCATTGGTGATGGCGGTGATGCGATCTGCCGAATCGAAGCCGTAGGTCAGGCTTTGCAGCGGCAGGGTGTCGCGGGTGCTGATGCCGGTCAGGCGGCCGTCGCTGTCGTAGTTGCTCTGCCGCCACAGGCCGTTGCCGTACAGCAGGTACAGCGGCGGGCCGAAGGCTTGATAGCCATCCAGCGTGGCCACCGTGGTGGTGACGCCGCCCACCGTGGCCGTGATCGTCGCCAGATGGCCGTCGGCATAACCGTAGCCTGCGCTGATGCCGCTGGGGTAGCCGATGGTGGTCAGCCTGCCCATGCCGTCATAGGCGTAGCTGGTGGTGTCGGTGACGGTGCCGGTCTTGTCCTTGCGGGTGGCGATCTGGCCCCAGGGCGTGTAGGTGAAGCTGGCCGTGGTTCCCGTGCCGCCGGTCTTGACGGCGGTGCACAGCAGGCCTTTGCCGCCCGTGCAGGTGTCGTAGGTGAAGGTTCGAGTCTGGCTGCCGCTGGCCTGGGTCTTGAGCCGGCCCAGCGTGTCATAGGTGAAATTGGTCAGGCTCAGGTCGGCTTTCTTCGTCTGGAGCAGTTGCCCGACCGCGCTGTAGCTGAACGTGGTGGTGCCGGTGTCCGGGCTGGTCTGGCTGAGCAGATTGCCCAGGCCGTCGTAGCTGTAGCTGGTGGCGTTGTTCCGGGCATCACGCACCTGCGCGGTCTGGCCCAGCGCGGTGTACTGGATCTGCGTGGTGCCGCCCGCCGCATCGGTGATGGCCGATACTCGACGACGGCGGTCGTGGGCGTAGCTGGTGGTATTGCCCTGCGCGTCGGTGGTCTGGTTCAGATCGCCGTTGGCGTCGTAGTGGAAGGTCGTCACTTGGCCGTGTTCGCCGTGCTGCTGGCTCAGGAACCCACCCGCATCGTAGACGTAGGTGGTGCGTTGGTGGAGGTCGGTGTAGTCGAACGGAATCGGGAAGCTATGACCGCCGTCGCGTATCCCCTGGAGCAGAGACGGCATCGGGTCTATCCATCTTCCCGTATACCGCGTGCTGCGCTCGACCGTTGTCGGCTGCGAGAGCAGGTTGTAGGTGAACGTCTGTCGCTCCGTCGTCACTTCGTTGATGGTCTCCGGATCGCCGTCTTCGGAGGCATAGCTCTTGTACACCGACGTCACGCGCCCATACACGTCATAGCCGGTGTCAACCCAGTTGCCGTCCGGCAGGGTCACCCGCACCGGACGCCCTTGGGTATCGTAGGTCGTTGCTGTCACCTGCGCTGCACCATTGACCGTGCGCGCTTCGGTCAGCACCTGCCCGCGCGCGTTGTAGGTGTACTGCGTGACCGCCCCGTTGGCCGTGGTCATCTTTCCCGGCTGGCCCAGCGCGTTGTAGTTGGCGTAGGTGACGGTATGGTTCAGGCTATTCTTCACCGTCAGCAGGTTGCCGGCGGTGTCGTAGCTGTAGGTGAGGGCATCGCCACTGCCCGCCAGCGGTCCGTCCACCGTCATGCTGGCGACCATGCCGTTGGGATGCAGGGTATAGGCGTAGCTGGTGGTCAGCGTGCCGACATCGCCGCCGCCCTGATTGCTGACGGTGACGGATTGCAGCAGGCGCGCGCGGGCGTCACCGTCGGGGTAGTAGGCATAGCTGGTGGTATTCAGCGGCTGGTTGGTGCTGCTGCCATAGACCTTGATCTGGTTCAGTCGGCCCTTGCGCACGGCATCCCAGACGTATTCGGTGATCTGCTGCTGGTCGGTCTCGCCGTTCGGGCCGATCCCGGTGGTCTTGCGGGTCAGGCGGTCGTCGGCGTCGTAGACGTACTGCGTCTGCACGCCGTACTGATCTTTCTCCGAGGTCACATTGCCATGGGCGTCGTAGAACGACTCGGCCATGCTGCCTGAACAGGTGGGCGACGCGGGGCGCTCCACACCGACGATCCGGCGCGCGCCGTCGGTCTCGCTGATGTAGTAGGTCGTGGTTTGGCCGAGGGCGTTGGTGACTGCGGTGGTAGTGGGCGTATAGGCGAAGGTGCTGCGCTCCACGCCGTTTTCCAACCCCGACCAAGCCACCCGACCATCGGCCTGGTAAGCGTATCGGGAATAACGCTGGCCGTTGATGGAGATGCCGGTGAGCCGGCTGGCATCACGGGAATCTTCGTAGTGGTAGCTGCGCGTGCCCAGATCGTCCGGATAGGTGACGCTGACCAGATAGCCGGCCGCGTTGTAGCCGTAGCTGTAGACCTTGCCATTGGGCGCGGTGATGGCGCTGACCTTGCCGCCCGTCCACGCAAACGACAGCGCGCGCCCGGAGGTGTGGGTGATGGTCGCAAGCGCGCCGCTGCCGTTGTAGGCGTAGGTCAGGCCGATGCCGCGTTCGTCCTTGATGGTGAGGGGTTGCCCGGCACCATTGAATTTCCACTGCCTTCCGTCTGGAAATTCCACACGCCAGCTTGAACCGTCCCGCACGATGCTCTTGGTTTTCGACAACCATATGTCGCTCCCGGCAGGCGTGAATTTGATCGCGCTTGCGCCATCCGCAAGATAGATATTCGTCAGCGCAGTCTGTGAACAGGTGCGGGTGCTGGCCAAGGACCCGGCGCATTGGCTGCCGTCAGCGTATTCAAACACCAGCGTATGTTCAAAGTTGCCTGACCAACCTCGCCCAAGGACGCCGGGATACCCTTGGGACTTGCGGTAGGTGCGGAACACTGCAAGCACGCCCGCATCCGCAGGAAGCAGGATATCCGGCTCGAACATGAGCTTGTCGCCGGTGGGAATTTCGACCGGTCTCCCGGTTATCTCACATGAATCGGGCAAGGAGCTTTCCTTGACCGCGAGGGCGACTTCAACCTCGTTCTGGCGATCGCTACCAGCACCACCACTGCCCGGAAACAGGAAAGTATCGTTGAAACCGTTGGAAGAACTCCTGCCGAGCATGCGTTCGAAATCGGAGGCGTCTGATCCTTCTTCCCACCAGCAAGTTTTGATTGTCGTAACCTTACAGCCGATCGGTCTTCCGTCTACCGTCATCTGACAGACGTTCTCTTGATCGTATTCACATACTTGGTGAACCGCCACCGCCTGCCCACTTGCCAGCAACAAACCGAGGGTCAGCAGTCCCCCCCC
>JAIOJV010000086.1 GCA_019911805.1 Gammaproteobacteria bacterium | reverse complement strand
CCCCCAAATCCCTCCCATTGTCTGAAAGCCGCTCAGGCGGCCGTGCTCAGTCGTTCGGCTTCGATATCCAAGCCGTTGGTCAGCTCATCCGCCAGGGCGCGAGCATGGGCCAGCAGCCGGGCCAGCATCGGGTCGGTGTTTGCGGCAAGCCGTTCTGCCGCTTCTATCACCGATGCCAAAGCTTCGGCGGTCAGTTGCAAGCCTTCCAGTTCCTGCTGCGTGTCGTGCATGTTGTTCCGCTTTATTCGACTGTTGACTGTGACTGTGACTGTGACCGTGTAACGTTACACGGCCGCTACGGCAACGCGCTCAGTCGCGCCGCCGCGCACGGTTGCGGTTTGTCCATCGGCTGGGTGCCTTGTGCGGCTTCTTCGGGACGCCGCCGCGCTGCGCCAGGGCCAGCTTGAGCAGATCGACAAGGCCGACGATACCGGCGCGGGCGTTTTCTCCTTCGTCGTCATGCGGCGCCCTCCAAGATGCCGGCATCACAGAAGCGGGCCAGGGCAGCGGCTTCTAGCTGGGCGCGAGTGTGGTGGGTATAGATGTCGCGGTGTCGTTGGAAGCCTTCGAGTTCGGGCAGCGGCTGTGTTGGGAAGGTGAGCGCTGCCGGCGCTACGGCGCTGTAGCATCGCGGGGTGCTCTCCACCGGCCGCAGGCTGTCCGTTACCTGCGCCGCGCCGATCAGCTCCAGGTAAGCCGCTTCGGCGGCCTCGCAGGCTGTGCGGTAGGCGCTCGCCAGTTTCGAGACTTCGGCGCGCGCCGCTTCCCATTTGGCTACTTCCATATCGACGCGAATCTTGGCGGTCCGGCGATTCAGGTTGTCGATTTCGGACTGGATCAGTTCGCGGGCTGCTGCTGCGCCTTCGGCAGTCGTCGCGAGTTCGGCGGCCTGCTGCTGCGCTGCGTTGAGTTCGGCTTCGGCCTTCGCGATGTCCGCCGCTTCACCCAGGAACACCCGCCCCAGCAGGCTGCGCCGCTTTGTGGCCGCTGCCTGGATTGCGGCCTGTGCCTGTTCGGCCTGCTGTGCCACCGGATCGGTGCTGCGAAGCTTCGCGGCGAGTTCGCCCCGCTGGCGTTCCAGCGTTGCAAGTTCTGCGGTCAGGGCTTTCATTGTTGCGTTCATCGGTCGTGCTCCTTCGTTGTTACGGTTGATCGGATTGAGATTGAATCAGGCTGTGCATGTTCTGCGCGTGGCGTCGGCGCACGCACGCCGGATAGCTGCCTGGATCGTCCAGTGGCAGCCAAGCCACGGCGTAGGTTGAACCGACCTCGCCAGGGTTACCGCTTGTGCAGGTGAGCAATCCTTTCTCGCATAGTTCGACAAGTGCGGCGCGCACACCATCGGTCGTTACGTCACGGTCAATCATTGCGCGCACCCCCATGGTAGATATCTAGAGAGGACCGCTGGGCGGTACCGAGAGGGGGCCGAAATGGTACCGGTGGGCGGTGCCGGGAGGGCTCGAATAGGACTCATGCCGGCGTGCTCCGGTACCGGTGGGCGGTACACGTGATTTATTTTTTGGCGGTGTCCAGGCGCGATAATCATGCGACGCGGTGCGCGTGCCGGTCGTGTAAGGCGTGTCATCCAGCGGCCGCCACGTGACCGCGTAACGTGCGGGGCGCGGCGGTTGATATGAGCCAGGATCGGTCTGAATGGCGAGCCCACGTTCACACAGCCGCGCCAAGCCGCTATAGAGCGTGTCCCGCGATTTGATCCCAAACTTGGCAGCAGCCGCTGCCGGAAGCGACAACGCGCCGTTGTTACTGCCGCTGAACTGCGCGGCCAGTGCTACCAACACCCAGCGTGTGGCGACGCTCAACATTGCGACAGCCGGGCTTGTAAGTACGCTGACGGGCAAGGCGGCGAACCGTTCGCCCGCGCCCTTGCCCGTTGCCCGCACGCGGCGGTTTCGACGCATCATTATTTCCCCCTCGCCAGCACGTAGAGTCCGACACGGTGCGCCATGCCGCAGTCGGTACGCTGCCAGACTCGAACCGTCTTGATCGCGTAACCCATACGCCGCAGTTCGAGCACGCGCGGGGCAGGGGACATGATGTCCAATTCACTACGGGCGGTGATTGTCGAAACGGGGGAGCGCCGCAGGGCTTTAAGGAGCCGCTGACGCTGTGCGGCAGTTGAGTTATGATGAAGGCGATTTCCCGTAGAGACCTTGGCCGCCTTCCGTTTGCTGACGGGGGCGGCTATTTTTTTGTGCTTAATCACGGCGTGCCCTCCCCACCCCGATGCGCTTCCATCCATGCGCGCACGTCGGCCACGCTCCATGCAGTCACGCGCTCGGAGAGCTTCACGGGTGCGGGAAACGTGCCGGCCTTCACCTTGCGCCAGAGTGTTGCAGACGAAAACGGGATGATGTGCGGGATCAACTGCCGCTGGCGGATGAACCCAGCGGCGGGGAGGTTGGGGGTTGTGTGTTCCGGCATTGCGTATCACCTCAAGTTGTTACAGGTGATGCCTAAACTATGCACAACGTCGCGTGCCCTCACCCTCAACAAATCGGGATTAAATGAGGGCGGACTTGCGCGGCGCTGCTGCGCTTCGTCGGCAGCGAGACCAGTTGCTGGCGCTGTACTAGCGTCGCGCTAGCACGGGACAGGGCGGCCCTGAGTGCCCTTTGCCCCTGGTGGGCTACCGCCGGCTTTCCGGTATCATCGCCGGGCCGGCTGCGGGCACGGGAAACCCCCTAGCAGCTCTCTTTTGTGTAGCTAGGTGTGTAGCTGGGCGGAGCTACACATTATCAAGATATTGATATAAAACAGGAATAATCGCTTGTGAAGATTGCCACCTGGAACGTGAATTCCCTGCGGGTGCGGCTGCCTCAGGTGCTGCAATGGCTGGCGGGCGAGCGACCTGATCTGCTTGCGCTGCAGGAGACCAAGCTCACCGACGACCTGTTTCCGGAAACGGATCTGCTCGCCGCCGGCTATCACGCGGTGTTCGCCGGGCAGAAGACCTACAACGGCGTGGCGATCCTGAGCCGTGAACCGCTCACCGACATCATTACCGACATCCCGGGACTGGACGATCCGCAGCGGCGCGTGCTCGCCGCCACCTGCGGCGATGTGCGCCTGATCGATCTCTACGTGCCCAATGGCGAATCGGTGGACTCCGAAAAATATCAGTACAAGCTCGACTGGCTGGACAAACTCGCCGCCTGGCTGAAGACGGAACTGCAGCGACATGACAAGCTGGTCGTGGTCGGTGACTTCAATATCGCGCCGGAGGATGCCGACGTCCACGATCCCGAAGCCTGGCGCGGACATGTGCTGTTCTCCGAACCCGAGCGCGCCGCCTTCCAGCGCCTGATCGATCTGGGGCTGTGTGACAGCTTCCGCCGCTTCGACCAGCCGGAAAAGAGCTTTACCTGGTGGGATTACCGCATGAATGCCTTCCGTCGCAACCTGGGGCTGCGCATCGACCACATCCTCGCGAGTCAGCCCCTGTGCGCCACCTGCACCGCCTGTCGCATCGACAAGGTGCCGCGCGGCTGGGAACGGCCCTCCGATCATGCCCCGGTGATCGCGGAATTCGCCGCATGAACTACCGTGACCTGCGCGACTTCATCCAGCAGCTCGAACAGCAGGGTGAACTGAAACGCATCCGCCAGGAGATCGATCCGTACCTGGAGATGACCGAGATCTGCGACCGCACCCTGCGCGCGGGCGGTCCGGCGTTGCTGTTCGAAAATCCGCGGGGCCACACAGTCCCGGTGCTCGGTAATCTGTTCGGCACACCACGGCGGGTCGCACTGGGTATGGGCGAGGACTCGGTCGACGCCCTGCGCGAGGTCGGCAAGCTGCTCGCCTTCCTGAAAGAGCCCGAGCCGCCCAAGGGTATGCGGGATGCCTGGGAGAAGCTGCCGGTGTTCCGCAAGGTGCTGGACATGGCACCGAAGCTCATCAAGGGCGCACCCTGCCAGGCGGTCGTTCTGGAAGGCGACGCCGTCGACCTGTCCAGGTTCCCGATCCAGACCTGTTGGCCCGAGGACGCAGGTCCCCTGATCACCTGGGCGTTGGTATGCACGCGCGGGCCGCACAAGGAACGACAGAACCTCGGCATCTACCGCCAGCAGGTCATCGGCCGCAACAAGGTGATCATGCGTTGGCTGGCGCACCGCGGCGGCGCGCTGGATTTCCGTGACTGGCAGCAGGCGCACCCGGGTGAGCCCTTCCCCGTGGCGGTGGCGCTCGGCGCCGATCCGGCAACCATCCTCAGCGCGGTGACGCCGGTGCCGGACTCGCTCTCCGAATATGCCTTCGCCGGCCTGTTGCGCGGCGCGAAGACCGAACTGACCAAGTGCATCACCCATGATCTGCAGGTGCCGGCCAGCGCCGAGATCGTGCTCGAAGGCTACATCCACCCCGGCGAGGAGGCCGATGAGGGTCCGTTCGGCGACCACACCGGCTATTACAATGAGGTCGACCGCTTCCCGGTCTTCACCATCGAGCGCATCACCCACCGCCGTGATCCGATCTATCACAGCACCTACACCGGCCGGCCGCCGGACGAACCGGCGATCCTCGGTGTCGCCTTGAACGAGGTGTTCGTACCGATCCTGCAGAAGCAGTTCCCGGAGATCGTGGATTTCTATCTGCCGCCGGAGGGCTGCTCCTACCGCGTCGCCTGCGTGAGCATGAAAAAACAGTATCCGGGCCACGCCAAGCGCGTGATGTTCGGGGTGTGGAGCTTTCTGCGCCAGTTCATGTACACCAAGTTCGTCATCGTCACCGACGACGACATCGACGTGCGCGACTGGCAGGACGTCATCTGGGCCATGACCACGCGCATGGACCCGGCGCGCGACACCACCATCGTCGAGAACACCCCGATCGACTATCTGGACTTCGCCTCACCGGTGTCGGGCCTGGGCGGCAAGATCGGCTTCGACGCGACCAACAAGTGGCGGGGTGAGACCGCGCGCGAGTGGGGGCGGCCGATCCGCATGACGGACGCGGTCAGGCAGCGCATCGACGTGCTCTGGAAGGACTTGGGGATCGATCCGGAACAGGGTGCGTAAACCCGCAGGCCCGTCTGCAGAACAGCACATCGCGTCCGCTCACCGGGTACCCGTTCGATCCGGGCGACAGAGACTCAGATACGCGCGTCGTCCGGAAAGCAGTCGATGCAGCTGGACGCTTCAGACATCAGATTCCTCCTCCAGACAGGCGGCCAGCCCCGCCTCCAATGTCGGATAGCGTGGCTCCACGCCCAGTTCCTCGCGCATGCGCCGGTTGTCGAGGCGCTTGGATTCTGCCATGAAGGCGCGCATGCCGGGGCTCAGCGCCGCGATATCCTCGCGCCCGACTACCGGCGGACGCGGCAGGCCGGTGACGTCGGCAATGCGGTTGAAGTAGTCGGTCATGTTGGAGGGCTGGCCATCGCTGACATTGTAGGCGGCACCCGGCACCCCCCGCGCCATGGCAGCGCGGCAGGTGGTAATCAGATCGTCGACATGGATACGGTTGGTGTAGGGCGAGTCCGCCTCGCGCAGCAGCGGCAGGCCTTGGCGCAGACGCTCCAGCGGCAGCTTGCCCGGGCCGTAGATGCCGGGCACGCGCAGGATCACCACCGGCACGCCGGTCGCGACACCCCACGACTGCAGCGCGGTCTCGGCGTCGGCGCGCCGGCGGGCACGTGGCGTGGTCGGTCGCAGCGGGTGGGTCTCGTCGACCCAGGCGCCGGCGCAGTCGCCATAGACGCCGCTGGTGCTGAGGTAGACGATGCGCTGCGGCGTGGCCCCGGCGAGCGCCCCCAGCACCCGGCGCAGGCGCGGGTCCGCCACACCCTCCGGGGGGGGCGGGGCGAAATAATGGACCTCGGCGCCCGCTGGCAGCGCGGGCAGCGGCACAGGCGTGTCCAGATCGGCGACGAGGGGCGTGATATCCAGTGCCTGCAGCCGTTCGGCGGACTCCGCCGTGCGCACCAGACCGCTCACCACCCGGCCTGCGGCCCGCAGCCGGGCCGCCAGACGCCGGCCGACATAGCCGCAGCCCACGATTAGCACAGGCGCCATCGGTTTATCTCCCCCCGCAAATGAGTGACAATTGTCAGTCCCGTCCAGCCAGCATCGTTTCCAGCAGATGTCCTTCAAGGTTCAGATCCGGCCCAGCGGCCACAGTTTCGAGGCCGGGGCCGGCGAGTCCGTGCTGGCCGCCGCCCTGCGCCAGGGCGTGGTACTGCCCTACGGGTGCCGTGCCGGTGCCTGCGGTACCTGCAAGGCTGCCCTGCTGAGTGGGCGCGTGCACTACCCCGACGGCCTGCCGAGCGGACTCGATGATACCGTTGCCGGCGAGATCCTGGTCTGCCAGGCGGTGCCCGCGACCGATCTGGTACTGGAGGCCCGCGAGATCCAGCTGCCCGGTGACCTCGAGATCAAGAATCTGCCGGCCAAGGTCGCGGACCTGAGCCCGCTCACCCACGACATCATGCGGTTACGCCTGAAACTGCCCCCCAGCGAGCGACTGCAGTTCCTGGCCGGGCAGTATCTGGAGATCCTGCTCAAGGACGGTCGCCGGCGCGGCTTCTCCATCGCCAATGCCCCGCACGATGACGCCTTCATCGAACTGCACATCCGGCTGGTACCGGGCGGACACTTCACCCACTACGTCTTCACCGAGATGCGGCCCAAGGCTATGTTGCGCATCGAGGGTCCGTTGGGCACGTATTATCTGCGCGAGGACTCCGCGCGGCCGGTGATCCTGGTCGGTGGCGGCACCGGCTTCGCACCGCTCAAAGGCATGCTCGAGCATGCCTTCCACCGTGGCATCGATCGGCCGCTGCACCTGTTCTGGGGCGTACGCGGCCGCCGCGATCTGTATTTGCAGGAACGCATCGCCGAATGGTGTGCGCGCTATCCGAACTTCCACTACACGCCGGTGCTGTCAGAACCTGCACCGGAGGATCGCTGGGGCGGTGAGACCGGCCTGGTCAGCGAGGCAGTGGCGCGCCACTACCCCGAGCTGCGCGGTCATGAGTTGTACATGAGCGGCCCGCCGGCGATGATCGACGCGGCGCGCGTGCGCTTTCTCGCCCTTGGGTTACCGGCCGCGCAGATGTTCTCCGACGCCTTCGAATTCGCCGCCGACATTCGCAGTGCCGCCACCGGCTCAGCCTGAGGTCGGCAGCTCACCCATGACCGGCAGATGCCCGTCGGCGCCGTCCGCCTCGGCCTCCGGCGCCGGCAGCTGCGCGCTCGCGCCGGTCGCCAGCGCCACGCCCTTGCGGTAACAATCGGTGGCGAGCGCACCGTCCTGCAGGCGTTCAGCCAGGCTGCCGAGCAACTGATAGCTCTCGACCGTCGGTGCCGTGCCCACGCTCGCCTCGAGGTAGCCGCGCGCCTTGCCCCACAGGCCGGCACGCAGCGCCAGGCGCCCCAGCGCCAGCAACAGCACCGGGTTGCGCTCATGGCTGCGCAGCCAGTCCTCGGCGTGGCCCAGCTGAGCGGCCACGTCGGCCCCGTCCAGGCGCCCGTACAGATCCACCAGCCGATCGTCCCATTCCCGCTTCAGGGCACCGCGCAGTTGCGTCTCGGCGGCAGCGTCCTCGCCGAGGCCATGCAGATGGGTGGCGTAGGTCAGCACCAGGCCGGTATCGTGTATCAGCCGCCGCGGCACGCGCTTCCAGGCATCCCGCAGGTGCTCCAGATCATGGTCGCGCGCCGCTCGCGCCAGCAACTCACTGTGCAGACGGATCTCCAACCGGTCGGCCTCGTCCACACTCAGTACCGCGCGCCGGCGCAGCTCCGGCAGGAGGTCGCGCAGGTGTTCCCAGTCCTGCAGGCGCTCGTACAGCCGCATCAGCATCTTCAGCACGTAGCCGTGGCGCGGCGCGATGGTGCGCAGGTGGGTCAGTGTCGCCAGCGCCTGCTCCATCTGGCGATGGGCGATCTGCAGTTCGGCCTGGGTCAGGCCGACGGCGATGTCGGCCGCCGGCACGCCGCGGTGCGCCAGGCGCAGATAATGATCACGCCGCTCGTGCGCGCCCTGCTGCTGGGCGGCGCGGGCCGCGGCCAGATAGTTCATCAGGGGATTGTCGCTGTCCTCGACATGCTTGAGCAGGCGCTTCTCGGCACCGCTCCAATTACCCTCGGACAGCTCGATCAGACCACGGTTGTGGGCATTGCGCGCGCGCAGCGCCTTACGCCGCCGGTCCCACTGCTGCAGCCGCTGCGGCGCGCGCCGCAGACCGGCGAAGAAGCGCAACACCAGGTACAACGCCGCGAAACCGAGCAGCAGCGCGAAGACCAGCAGCGACAGGGTGGTTTCCAGTGACCACGCGCCCAGCGAAATGAGCACGTAGCCCGGTTCCTCGACCAGCACCAGCCCCAGCAGCACCGCGGCCACCAGGGCGACGATGACGGCAATCAGAAATTTCATGGTGCTGTCCCGGCATCGGCATCGGACCCCGGCCCGGCATCGG
Organism: Gammaproteobacteria bacterium; assembly: GCA_019911805.1. Classification (NCBI taxonomy): domain Bacteria; kingdom Pseudomonadati; phylum Pseudomonadota; class Gammaproteobacteria; species Gammaproteobacteria bacterium. Next base: position 18,297 of record JAIOJV010000086.1, on the reverse strand, counting down.
TCCCGGTATCCGAACTGGTATCCGATCCGGCATCCGGAGCGGCATCGGGCCCGGATTCGGCCGCCGGGCGCCCGCGGCCGCCGGCCAGCTCGGCCAGCCGTATCTGCTGGCGCAGCTGACGCAGTGAGGCGCTGATGTCAGGCAGGGCGGGGCGTACGTCGATCTCGGCCAGCTGCGCGAGCCGGCCCAGCACGGCCGTGACCCGCGGATCGTCGCCCGCGAAATACGTGTCCAGCCAGGCGCGCGCCGTGCGCAGGCTGGCCTGATAGGGTTCGGGGGCCGCCTGCAGCGCCGCCAGGCGCGCACTCTCCAGCTGCAGCCGCAGATTCTGCTGCAGGAAATACTGCTGCTCGGGTGCCAGCAGCGCTGCAACCGGCGTGGCATCGCGGCGCACCACCACCAGACGCTTGAGTTCCCGCCAGACCAGCGCCGGCAGCCGCCGCCAGTCGTTCGCCGTCGGTGCCGCACCGCCAGGCTCGGTTTCCACCTCGGCGCCGTGGCTCGGCCGGGTGTCCTTGAGCGGCAGGGTGGCGACCCGGGTCGCCAGGCTGTCCAGGGCCAGGGCGATGCCGGGGATATCCGGCTGGGCGACCGCGTTCAGCGCCGCAATCTCGCGAGCGAGCTGTTCGCGCACGGGATTGAGACCGGGGTCGGCGAGTTCCTGCAGGCGCTGGTCGGCGCTGCTCAATGCCGCCACGGCGGTGCCCACGTCGCGCTGCAGCTGCAGACGCTGGTTGGCCACCCGCAGCAGATACTGGACCTCCGCCAGCACCCAGCCCGACTGCCCGCGGCCGAGCTGGGCACGCAGCGTGCCCAGCGACCCCTCCAGCGCCACTTGCGCCGCGGCCAGCGTGCGTTGCTCGCCTTCGAGCGTGTGGCGGGCACGTTCACTGGCCGCGAGCTCGTCATCGAGACGCCCGGTGAAGGTTGCCAGGCGCTGATCGAAGGCCTGTGTGCGGTCGTCGACCCGGCCGAGCACCTCGCGCTGTACGGCATCGAGCCGATGCACCTCGTGCCCGATGAAATAACCCCCCACACCGATACCGGCCGAGCTCAGCAGGGCAAGAACGGCAAGTGGCAACGCATAGTCGCGACGGGACGTGGTGGTGGCCGCGGGCGGCGCCGATGGGTCTGTCGACGCCGGCGGCGGGGTGGGCGTCACACCAGTATCCGGCGCGGACGGTGGGTGATTCTGCTGTTCTTCGCTCATGCTTCGATCCGGCTCATGATTCAAGGTGAAAGACCCGTATTTGCCACGAAATCACACGGAAAAACACGGATCTGGTGATACGCACCACCCGGATACCTGCAGCACCTCCGAGGGGGTGAACCACCACCGCAGTGTGTCCGGTGTTGCGGCACCTTCCATGTGTTCTGTGGCAAATATAGCTTTCAGGTTCCATGCGCGTCGCGCGCGGGGCCGGCCGCCAGGTGCCGCGTCACGGCCGCCAGCATCGCGGCATCGGTCGCATCAGCGGCCACCACGATCGTTCCGCCGGCGCCCAGGCTGCGCGCCAGCTCGGCGGTGCGCGCATGCGCGACGACCAGCGTGGCGGTGCGCAGCAACGGCTCCCCGAGTGTACCAATGATCGCCTGCAGCTGGCGCAGAGTTTCGCCGCTGGCGAGCAGGACAGCGTCGATCCCACGGCGCCACTCTGCAAGCAGTGCGGTGGGATCGGCCGCGGACTGCGCGCGCCGGTACACCTCCAGATAGTCGACCCGCGCCCCGCGCGCCAGCAGCGCCGCGCGCAGGTGTTCGCGGCCACCGTCGCCGCGCAGGATCAGTACGCGCCGTCCCGCCATCTGCTGCAAGGCCGGCAGCGCCAGCAGCGCCTCGCTGGTGAACTCGTGGGGTGGATGGATGGCCTCCAGCCCCTGCGCCGTCAGCGCCCGCGCCGTGGCGCTGCCGACGGCGGCGACCGCCACCTGCGGCGGCCAGGGCCGCGGCGTCAGTGCCGCCAGGGTATGGCTCACCGCGTTGGTGCTGACGAAGATCGCCAGGTCGTAGTCGCCGAGCCGGGCCAGGGCGGCCTGCACGCCGGCGGGATCGCTCGCCGGCAGGATGTCCAGCACCGGAAAGCGCACGGCGCGGCCGCCGGCGACTTCGATCATCCGGCACAGCTCACCCGCCTGGTGGACGGGACGCGTCACCAGGATGCTGCGCCCGGCGAGCGGCCCGCGCTCAGTGTTCGCCGTAGAGTTCACGCAGGATGACGTCCGCACCGCGGCCGAGCAGATCGTCGCCCAGCACCTCGCCCAGCTCCTCGGCGTCCTCGGGCCGGCCGCTGATGACACCGCGGACCAGCTCGCTGCCGTCGGGCCGGCCGACCAGGCCGCGCAGCACGATCACACCCTGATCGAGCTCTGCATAGCCCGCGATCGGTACCTGACAGCCGCCCTGCAGGCGTTGATTGAGCGCCCGCTCGGCACGCAGCCGGTCACGGGTGTGGGCATGCCCCAGCGGCCGGATATAGTCGTGGATGGCGCTGTCACCGACGCGGCATTCGATGCCGATGGCGCCCTGGCCGATGGCCGGCAGGAGCACCTCGGGGCCGAGCTCTTCGCGAATGCGGCTCTGGAAGCCCAGTCGCTTCAGACCCGCGCAGGCCAGGATGATGGCATCGAAGTCGCCGCGGTCGAGCTTCTCCAGGCGGGTGTTGACGTTGCCGCGCAGATCGCCGAGGACCAGGTCCGGGCGGATCGCCCGCAGCTGGCACTGGCGCCGCAGACTGGAAGTGCCCACCCGTGCCCGCTGCGGCAGCGCCGCCAGTGCGGTGTACTCATTGGACACGAAGGCATCCCGCGGGTCCTCGCGCTCCAGGATCACGGCCAGCTCCAGCCCCTCCGGCAGGTCCACGGGGACGTCCTTCATGGAATGCACGGCGATGTCCGCCCGGCCATCGAGCATGGCCTGCTCCAGCTCCTTGACGAACAGCCCCTTGCCACCGACCTTGGCCAGCGGGCTGTCGAGGATCTGATCGCCGCGCGTGGTCATGGTGACCAGTTCGACCTGCAGACCAGGGTGGTGGAGTTGCAGCCCCTGGCGGACATGTTCGGCCTGCCACACGGCCAGGGCGCTCTTTCGGGTGGCGATACGCAAAACGGGTTGGGGCATGATGGGCTGCGCTGTGATTTGACAGTGGGAGCGGTCCGGCCACACAGTGGCGCCCGATGTACCGCTGAACGGCATCGCCCGACGTGGACCACGGCGATGCCCAGACGGGGAGGATAGCGAGTGCGTGAAGTCCGTTGCAAGCTCAAGTATCTCAAGGTCTTGGTCTGTGCGCTGGCGTGGCTGATACAGCCCACCCTGAGCGCGGCGGCCGTGCCCGAGGTGATCGAGATCCATGATCTGGAGGCCGACGCCCGAACCGCGGGGGCCCGCTCACTGCCGATCCTGCTGGCGTTCACCTCATCGACCTGCGGCTATTGCGGACAGCTCGAGGAGTGGTTCCTCAAGCCCATGCTCATCAGCGGCGACTACGACGATAAGGTACTGATTCGGAAAGTCAGGATAGACAACGCCGGGGTGCTGGTCGACTTCGATGGTGGCCGTATCGATGGTGGCCGGCTGGCCAGCCGCTACCAGGTCACGGTAGTCCCGACGGTGCTCTTCCTCGACCCGCAGGGCCGCGAACTCACCGACCGCATGGTCGGCATCAATACCCTCGAGTTCTACGGCGGCTATCTCGACCAGAATATCGACACTGCGCTGAGCCGGGTGCGCGGCGAGGTGCCCTGAGGGACATTCAAGACCGCCCGTGTCTTCCGTCGTCGGTTTTCGACTTTGGGGTCTACCCGCTCCCCCCGTCACGCCGTCAGCCGGGCACGCACATCCGCCTGGTGGCGGCGGCTGACCTCGAGGCGCTCGTCGATGCCGGCCAGGGCGACGCCGCACTGGCCCTCGGCGGCCCTCTCCAGGCCGGTGATGAAGTCCACCGCGACCAGGGCGTTACGGTGGATGCGCAGGAAACGCGACCCAAATTCGTCCTCCAGCGTCTTCAGCGATTCCTCGATCAGGTACTCGCCCGTGCCGGTGCGCACGGCTACATACTTGTTGTCGGCGCGGAAATAGCGGATGTCGGCGACCGGGATCAGCTGCAGATTGCCGCGCACGCGCACGCAGATGTGATTGCGTGCGCCGCCGCTGTCGGTATCCAGCTGCGCGGCCTGGGCCCGGGTCAGGCGCCGCGCGTTACCGAGCGCACCGGCCAGGCGCTCGCTGCGGATAGGCTTGAGCAGATAATCGACAGCGCAGGCCTCGAAGGCCTCGAGGGCGTGATCGCCAAAGGCGGTGGTGAAGATCACTGCCGGCGGGGCGGGCAGGCCGGCGAGGTGGCGCGCGGCCTCCAGCCCGTCCATGCCGGGCATGCGGATGTCCATGAGCACCACATCCGGCGTCAGGCGGTCGCACAACTCCAGGGCGGCGCGGCCATCACCGGCCTCCCCGCACAGCTCGCAGCCGGGCAGGTCCGCGAGCAGACGCCGCAGGCGCTCGCGGGCCAGGGGCTCGTCGTCGACCAGCAGCACCCTCACGCCACGACCTCGTCCGCCGCGGGCAGGGGAAACAGCACCCGCACCCGGTAAAGGCCCTCGCGCTGATCGATCTCCAGGCGTGCCGCGGGGCCGTAGGCGAGCTGCAGCCGCTCGCGGATGTTGTCGAGCGCCATACGGTTGCCACCGCCGCTGCGCCGGCGCGTCGTTGGCGGCGGCAGCGGGTTGCGCACCTCCAGACGCAGCACGCCCCGATTGTAGGTGCCGAGGACGTGCACCCGCCCGCCCGCGGCGGCCGGCTCGATACCGTGATACACGGCGTTTTCCACCAGCGGCTGCAGGATCAGGGCCGGGACGTGCGCCTGCAAGGGCAGATTCTTGAGCGTCCAATCGACGCGCAGGCGACCGCCCAGACGCTGCGACTCGATGCGCAGATAGCTGCGGGTGAAATCCAGCTCCTGCTGCAGGCTCACCCGCTCGCGCAGGTCACGCATGGTGACCCGGAACAACTCCGCCAGATCCTGCACGACCTCTTCGGCGAGCACGGGGTTACTCACGGTGAGTGCGGCGATGGTGTTCAGACTGTTGAAGAGGAAATGCGGGTGGATGCGCGCCTGCAGCGCCTGGATGCGCGCCTGGGCCTCCGCCTCGACCTGTTGCGCCCATTGGTGGCGGACATAGAAGTAGCGCAGCACCATGCCGCTCAGCACGGCACTGATGGCGAGATTGCGCAGCACGAAGTCCGAACCGTCCGTACCTCCTTCCAACGGGCCGGTGAAGCGCACCGCCGCCAGGCTCAGCACCACCGTCACCAGCAGCAACGACAGATAGCTGATCAGCGCGGCAGCCAGGGCACTGAGCTGAGCCAGCCAGGGCCGCAGTACGCACAGCGCCGCGGCGCTCGCCAGCGCGACCCACTGCACGAACAACGACACCCGCCCCAACTCGCCCCACTTGTCACCCTGCCAGGGAGAGGCCAGCACCAGGATGAAGGACAGCAGCTGCGCCACCACGACCACCGCGAACACCACGCGGATGCCGCAGAAATTGGGCAGGAAGAAGGTCTCACCCAGCGTCGGTGCCAACGCCGGTGCCAGCGTCGCGCGGATGCCCGCTCCCGCCATGTGGTTCGGCCTCGACACCGCCTGATGCGCCCTTGCGCCCTTGCCGGATCCGGTCATGATTTGGTTATACTCGGCTGCCTTACCCTGTTGTCCATATGGAACCGACCATGCCCAGCGACAAACCTGCCGGCACCCCTACGGGCGGTACGCCCACAGGGACCACCCCCACAGGTACTACCCTTTGGGGCGGCCGCTTCAGTGAATCCACCGATGCCTTCGTCCAGGCCTTCACCGCCTCGGTGGGCTTCGACCGGCGCCTCTACGCCTACGACATTGCCGGCTCCATCGCCCACGCGCGCATGCTGGCCAAGGTGGGCGTGCTGCGCGCGGACGAGTGCACCGCCATTGTCGACGGCCTGACGGCGATCCGCGGCGAGATCGAGCACGGCGAATTCGAGTGGTCAGTCGCCCTGGAGGACGTGCACATGAACATCGAGGCGCGTCTGACCGAACGTATCGGCCCGGTCGGCAAGAAACTGCACACCGGGCGCTCGCGCAACGATCAGGTCGCGACCGATCTGCGCCTGTACCTACGCGCTGAGATCGACCTGATCGCCGCCGAACTGCGCCGCCTGCAGGCCGGCCTGCTGGACCTGGCCGAGCGCGAGGCCGACAGCATCATGCCCGGCTTCACTCACCTGCAGGTCGCCATGCCGGTGACCTTCGGCCATCACCTGCTGGCCTGGTTCGAGAACCTGGACCGCGACCACGAGCGGCTGCGCGACCTGCGCCGGCGGGTGAACGTCATGCCGCTGGGCGCCGCGGCACTGGCCGGCACCACCTATCCCATCGACCGCGCCTACACCGCGGAACTGCTGGGCTTCGACCGGCCGGCCGAAAATTCGCTGGACGCGGTCAGCGACCGCGACTTCGCCATCGAATTCTGTGCCTTCGCCGCGATCCTGATGATGCATCTGTCGCGGTTTTCCGAGGAGTTGATCCTGTGGACCTCGGCACAGTTCGGCTTCGTCGACCTGCCCGACCGCTTCTGCACCGGCTCGAGCATCATGCCGCAGAAGAAGAATCCCGACGTGCCCGAGCTGGTGCGCGGCAAGACCGGCCGCGTCAACGGTCACCTCATCGCTCTGCTGACGCTGATGAAGGGCCAGCCGCTGGCCTACAACAAGGACAACCAGGAGGACAAGGAGCCGCTGTTCGACGCCGTCGACACGGTCAAGGGCAGCCTGCGCGTGTTCGCCGACATGATGCCCGCCGTGCAGCCACAGCGTGCGCGCATGCGCGCAGCCGCGCTGGCCGGCTTTTCCACCGCCACCGATCTGGCCGATTATCTGGTGCGCAAGGGTGCCGCCTTCCGTGACGCCCACGAGATCGTCGGCAAGGCGGTCAAGCGCGGCATCGAGCTCGGGCGCGACCTGTCCAAACTCCCGCTCGAGGAACTGCAGCGGTTCTCACCCGCCATCACCGCCGACGTGTTCGCGGCGCTGACGCTGGAAGGCTCGGTGGCGGCACGCGACCACCTCGGCGGTACCGCACCGACCCGGGTGCGCGCAGCGGTGGCCCAGGGCCGGGTGCGGCTGCAGACCTAGGGGCCGGTCGGGGCTGGGCACGGGCATGCCGGCGAAGGACCCATACGCCACGACTTCCGTGCGTTGTCGTGAGCACGGTTTCGCACGCTAGCGGGCCGCGGCGCGACCCTTCTCACCGCTGCCCGGCGGTCCCAGCCTGATCTGGGTGATGGCCCGCGCCGGTCGGCCCACGAAGTAGCCTTGCACGTAGTCCACGCCCAGGCGGCGCAGCAGATCCATGCAGTCCGAGGTCTCGACGAATTCGGCGATGGTGCGTATCCCCATGCCGCGGGCAACGTCCACCAGCGCCTTGACGAACAGCTGATCGTCGCGGCTGCGGGTGATGTCGCGGATGAAGCTGCCGTCGATCTTGAGCGTATCGACGCGCAGATTCTTCAGGTAGGAAAATGATGAGAACCCGACACCAAAATCGTCCAGGGAGATGTGGCAACCAAGCTGGCGGATGCGCACGATGAATTCAGCGGCCTTGGCCATGTGCGCACAGGCGGCCGTCTCGGTCACCTCGAAGGTGACGCGCCGCGGATCGACACCGGTCTCCCGCAGCTCACCTTCTATCAGGCTCAGCACCTCGTCGTCACCGACGGACATACCCGAAAGATTGATGGAGATACCCACGGAGCCGAATTCCGGCGACAGGGCGGCCAGGTAGCGCAAGGCCTTGGCCACGATCACGCGGTCGACCTGGCCGATGAGCCCGAACTGCTCGGCGGTCGGGATGAAGTTGCCCGGCATGAGACTGCCGCCGTCACGGTCGCGCATGCGTACCAGCGTCTCGAAATGATGCACCGTGCCGTCGATGAGTGCGGCGATCGGCTGGAAAACCAGCTCGAACAGATCATTCTCCAGCGCCTCGACGATGCGGGTCTTCCACGCCAGCTGTGTACCCATGCGCTCGCGCGCCATGTCGCCCTCGACATAAAACTTGGCGCGATTACGACCGGCATCCTTGGCGGCGTACATGGCCGTGTCGGCCTTGGCCAGCAGCTCAACCGCGTCGCCACCCGCTTCCGGGAAGGTCACCACGCCGATACTGGCCGACACCCGCAGTGCACGGCCCTGGTGCAGCGGCCGGTGTTCGATGATCGCATCCAGCACGTCTCGTGCCTTGGCCTGTGCCTGCGGCACATCCATGCCTGGAAAGGCCATGGCGAACTCGTCACCGCTGAGGCGCGCCAGCAGATCCTCGTTGCGGCATAGACGGCCGAGGACTCCGGCAATCTGCACGATCAGCTCGTCGCCGACGGAATGACCGGCGGTGTCGTTGATCAGCTTCAGATGATCCAGGTCGATCAGCATCAGGATGCCCGAACGGTTGCGCGACTGCGCATGGCGGATCTCGTGGGCAAGGTCGATCAGGAAGCGGCGGCGGTTGGCCAGACCGGTCAGCTGATCCTGATTGGAAAGCACCGTGAGGCGCACCTCGTCCTGCTTGGACTTGGACACGTCGCGGGTGGTGCCGCGGTAACCGTGGAGAACCCCGTCGCTCAGCACCGGCATGCCGTTGAGACGCAGATACCGCCGTGTGCCATCGGCCAGGGTGACGCTGCACTCGATCTCCTTGAAGGGGTAGCGGTGGTGATCCTCGGTCGGCAGCAGGCGCCCCATGATCTCGGTGAGATCATCGCGCGGGAACATCTGTGCAAAGGTATTGCCGATGAAGCTCTCCGACGTTATGCCCAACGTCTCCACCACGCCCGTCGACACATAGATCAGACGGCCATCGTGGTCAGTCTCCCACAACCAGTCGGAAGAACTCTCGGCGAAGTCGTGGAAACGCTGGCGATTGCGCTCCAACTCCGTCTGTGAGGTGCTCAGATCGGCCAGCATGTAATTGAATGAGTTGGCCAGCTGCCCCAGTTCGTCACGGCGCCGGACCCGCACCTGGTAGGTGAGATCACCGGCTGCGATGTGGCGGGTGGCCTCGGCCAGGGCCATGATCGGACGGGTCAGCGTGGCACGGCTGACACTGATGCCGATCAGCGCCGCAATCAGGAGAATGAGCCCGGCGATGACGACGCCGCGCTTGCCCAGTTCCCGGTAGGGTGCCCAGTAGTTGTCAGCGGAATGCGCCAGCAGCACATGCGCTACGGTCGTCCGGCCGTCGCCGGCCAGCACCGGATAGACATGCCCGATGTAGCTGGCACCGCCGGCATCGAAGCGCAACGGTGCGCGGTGCCCATCGACGTAGCTCAGCTGCGCCAGGATCTCGGCAGTCACCGGCAAGGTCGTGCCCAGCACCAGGTTGCCGGAGTACAGCGCGACGTCCGCACGCACCAGCAGCTTCAACCCATCAACCGCGGTCTGCTGGATCTCCTCGCCCGCGACCAGCACACCGATGGCGCCGCCGAGCGGGCTCTCGATGGGGATCGCGGTCAGGCGCAGGAAGGTATCGAACACCAGGGCGTTGCCGAAGGCGACGTCCGCACCGTCGCCGATCTCGCGGACCAGCTGTTGCAGAGGCTCGGAGGCCAGCACCTGCGGCGAGGTGAAATGCGGCTTGCGGCCCTCGGCCGAGGCCGCGCCGGGACCGCGACCCAGGAACACCGCGAGCAGGTCGATGCCCGGGCGCGGATAGAGGTCTTCCAGCATGCTGCGCAGGGTCGCAGCATCGCCGGTCAGCGCGGCCGCCAGCAGAGCCGGCTCCCGGCTGACGCCGCGGGTGGCCATCACCAGCCGGTCGAAGGCGTGCTTCTGCGCCTCGACGAACACCCGCTGCGCACGCGTCAGATCGCGATCGACCTCGGCCTCGACATGGTCGCGGATCAGCAGGTAGCCGGACAGGCTGACGCCGGCGAGCACCAGGACCACCAGCATGACGACGAACAGCGTGTTCTTCTGGCTGATGTTCATGGCGTCAGGTCCCGGGCTGGCTCGGATACAACTGTTCGACGCTTGGCAGAGGCTGCAGCGCGCCGGCCCCGGGTGCGAAACCCTTGACCGCGATGTGGACCTCCAGCGGCGGTGGGGCGGTGAGCGCTTGGACCTCCAGGTAGCGGGTCTCCGCACCCGGAGCCGCAATCCGAAGCCGCCATTTTCCCGACGGTAGTCCACTGAATTCAAACAGCTCGCCAGGGTGCACCATCCGTATCAGCGGCGTGTCCACCACATCCACCCGCGCATAGCTGTGGGTGTGGATGCGGCAAAACCAATGCCAATCGGCCGCCTCGTCCATGCTCAGGCTCGCCTCCCGGCCCACGGTGGCCGGCCCCAGCCGCACCTCCAGGGACGACTTGCCCTGGCGAGGGTGGGGTGTATGGGAAAAGAGTTCGTGGTAGAGACCATCGTCGCTGTGGAAGCGCAACCGGTCGCCGCGGTGGAGCACGAGGTAGGGCGGCCAGAGCGTATTCCCCTGCAGCATCACGTCGTGCCGTGCCGGCGGCTGTAACGGCAGACGTTGGCCTTCCAGCGGAAAGAGCGCGACACTGACGGGAAATCGCAGTGGCTCGGCCTGGCTGCCGAACGCGGTGGCCTGCTGCAGGGTCACTACGCCGCGGACCTCCGCCGACATCGATGGGCCCGCCGCCAGACTCAGACCGAGGCCGAGAAGGGCGATTATGCTATGTTGACCTGCGGGCATCGATTCGCTGTGCTGCCGGGTCCATCCCCCATCGCGCCGGCCGCCCGGCGAGACGGGGCGGCGGACGTCGCGGCATGTCGGCTCGCAACCTCTTCCAGAGACAGTGGAGCGAAGTAAAAGCAATGATCGTGCCGACCCATGGTGACAGCCTGGAGGGTCTCCGCCAGCGCCTCGCAGATTTCGCGGCACGCCGCGACTGGGATCAGTTCCATTCGCCCAAGAACCTGTCCATGGCCCTGATCGCGGAGGCCGCCGAGCTGGTCGAGCATTTCCAGTGGCTGACCCAGGCGGCAAGCCGCGAACTCCCCGAGGATAAGCTCACCGAGGTGCGGCTGGAGTTGGCCGACATCCTGATCTATCTGGTACGCATCGCCGACAAGCTCGGCATCGACTTGCTCGCCGCGGCCAACGACAAGATCGAGTTGAACGAGCGGCGCTACCCCGCCGAGCGCGTACGCGGTGATGCCAGACGGGCCCGCGAATATTCCCTCGATGACCCCGAAGAGACGTCGGATTCCTGACGCCCCCCACAGTGGAAAATTCCACTAAATCAACTATTCCCGCATTTCTCGGGGCCTCAAGCCGCGCCCCCCGCAGTCGCTATAGGACGGGACGCTAGCCCCACTCCCATTCGCACCTGGAGCATCCATGAAGGAATATCTCGTCCTGGAGCAGGCCGTTGCTCTGATCGACGGCTGCCCCGACCCCATCCTGTTGTTCGATGCCGCCGACCGTATCGTGGCACTCAACCCGGCCGCACGCACCCTGCTCGCGAGCCAGGCGTTGCGACTGCTCACCCACAGGGCCGGGGAGCTGCCCGCCGGTCCGTTGCGTGACCTGGTGACCGGGAGTGACGCGCTCACGTTCCGGGACGACAACCAGCAGACGCACCATTTCGCACCCATCGATCTGCCGCTGCCGTCCGGCGCGGCGGCGGTCCGTGCCCGGCTGCTGCGCGACATCTCCGACCGCGAGCGGCTGCGGACCGTGCTGGACGCCCAGGCCCTGCACGACCACACGACCGGCATCCTCAACCCGCGTGGGCTCATGGTCGCGCTGGAACCTCAGGTGTCACGCAGCCGCCGTTACAACAGCCCGCTGGCCCTGCTCATGATGGATGCTTACGGAGAGCCGGCCGAGCCCGCCTTCCTGGTGCAGGTGAGCAAGGTACTCCGGGATGAACTGCGCTGGGCGGACATCATCGGCATCAGTAACAGCCACGAGTTCATCATCGCCCTGCCCGAGACCCGCCAGACCGACGCCCTCCGGCTCACCGAAAAGCTCAGTGCGCGCCTGAGCCATGAATTCGAGGGTAAGGACTCGACCTGGGCGGCCTACGGTGTCGTCGAATTACAGAAGACGGACGACGCCGCCACGCTGCTGCGCCGGGCGCACACGGCACTCGAGCAGGCGCGCAGCACGCGCGGCGGCACGGCCGTCGCGCTGTAGGCGGGCCATGCCCACACCCCCCGGAACGAGGCCGGCCGATGCGCACGGAATAACGCCGCTCGACGACCAGGCCCTGAACATCGACGGCATGGAGCTGCGCACCATCAAGCGCCGCTTCATGGCAATCAACAACGATCGCCTCAAGCGCGTCTACCAGAGTCTGCGTGATCGCCAGAAGATTTTCTTCGAGTTGCTGCCGCTGCTGTTCCACATCAACCACCCCGTGCTGCCCGGTTACCTGTCCAGCAAGACGCCTGCGGGGGTCGCCGAGTACACGCCCGGCAATCGCTGCATCGAGGCCGCACGGCGCCTGTTCAAGAGTTTCACCTATCAGCGCCGTGCCCAGCGGCGTTTCGACATCCAGGCGATCTACCTGATGGGATCGAGCGGCACCATCGCGTACTCCGACACCAGCGACTTCGATATCTGGGTGTGCATCCGCCCCGATATGTCAGACGAGGAGCGTCAGGCGCTCGCCCACAAGGCCGAATGCATCGTCTCCTGGGCGGGCTCGCTGGGCCTGGAGGCACATTTCTTCATCATGAACGACGCGGCCTTCCGGCGTGGCGAGATGGAGACGCTGTCACAGCAAAGCAGTGGCAGCGCGCAGCATCACCTGTTACTCGACGAGTTCTATCGCACCGGCCTGCTGGTCGCCGGTCGCTATCCGGTCTGGTGGCTGGTACCGCCGCAGTACGAGCCGGTATATGCCCAGTACGTACACGACCTGAAGCACAAGCGCTTCATCGGCCCGCAGGAGACGGTCGATTTCGGCTGCGTCGCGCACATGCCGGCCGGCGAGTTCTTCGGGGCCGCGCTGTGGCAGCTCTACAAGGCGGTATCGTCACCCTATAAATCGGTGTTGAAGATTCTGCTGATGGAGGCCTATGCGGACGAGTACCCGGCCACCGAACTCCTGAGCCTGCGCTACAAATCCGCCGTGTGGCGGGGTGACACCCAGCTGGATGAACTCGACCCGTATGTGCAGATGAGCGCACGCGTCGAGGAGTATCTGCTGCGGCGCCGCGAGACCGAACGCCTCGAACTGGCACGTCGCTGCCTCTATTTCAAGGTCAACGAACCCATGAGTCGTCCCGATCGGCGCGGCAACGCCACCTGGCGCCGTGAGGTCATGCGCGAGCTGGTGACGGCCTGGGGCTGGTCGGGGGCACAGCTGCTGATGCTCGATTCCCGCCGCACCTGGAAGATCCATCGTGTTTTGGAGGAACGCCAGGCGCTGGTCGAGGTGCTCACCCAGAGCTATCGCGCCCTATCGGATTTCGCCCGCCGGCGCGGCGCTGGTATCGCCATCGATCCGGCCGACCTGCACCTGCTCGGCCGCCGCCTGTATGCCGCCTTCGAGCGCAAGGCCGGTAAGGTCGAGATCATCAACCCCGGCATCTCCGACGATCTCACGGAAGAGCGGCTGTCGCTGCACCGGGTGCGCGACAGCGAGTCCGGGTGGACCCTGTTCCGTGGCGATGTGCGCAGCGACGACACCCAGGGGCAACGGCCGTTGAAGCGCGGACACAGCCTCATCGAGGTGCTCGCCTGGTGTCACTTCAACCGCCTGTTACACCCCTTCGCCAGCATGATCAGCCTGCACCCCGATGACTGCGACATCAGCACCTGGGAGCTGCGCTCGGTGACCGATTGTCTCCAACAGCTCTATCCGAACGGCACGCTGGCCGAAGCGGAGATGGACGAGCTGGCACGCCCGGCACGGGTGCGGCAGGCGGCCCTGTTCATCAACCTCGGTATCGACCCGATGGCGACCCTCACCCGTGAGGGCATGCAACTGGTCAGCAGCCGCACCGACGCACTGAGCTACGGTGGCCGCTGGGAAAACCTGGCGCTGACCTTCGAACAGATCGCGGTGACGTCCTGGCGGGAGGTACTCACCGTCCGCTATGCCGGCGAGACAGCATTGCTGGACTGCCTGTGCGACTACCTGGCCTGGGCGCCACTGGCGGCGGGTCACAAACCTGTACCCATGGCCTGCTTCAGTTTTTCGTCGACGCGCGGTGCGCCTATCGCCCACCGGGTCGAGGAGGTGTTCCGCAACATCATCGACTGGTTTCACGACGGTGCGGACGGCCGCCACGGCCGCTACATCCTTCAGGTCGGCCACGACTATTTCGTGTTACAGCCGGAAAACGACGTACCCCGCTATCAGCAGTTCGGCAATCTGACGGCGTTGCTCAACCATCTGGGGGCACCGCAGGAACAGTTCAGCACCATTCGACTGGACGGGCAGACCCTGACCGAGACTCCGCTGCCGCAAATCTTTGCGGCCAATCGCCCCGGCCGCGTGCAGCTCTTCTATCAGGTGCACGGCGAGCAGGCAACAGTCTATGTGATCGACGAAAAAGGCTCGCTATTCCATCAACAGGTCGCCTTCCATGACAACCTCACACTGCTGACCCAGTTCCAGCGTTTTCTGGAGAAGGTGCGACATCGCCGTGGCTTTCTCGATCAGAATACCGGTGGTAACGGGGAGGGCGATGACATCGAGTATTACCAGATCGTGCAGCGTGCGGGTGAAACGCCGCGGCTGGAAGGCCAGGACATCAACCACTTCCGCCAGTCACGCAATTACTTCGGGGTACAGGTCATCGGCGATCTGCTGGATGAGAACCGCACGGTATTCACCATGTACTGCAACGATCAGGAGTTCTCCACCCTGGAGCATGGCGACCGGCTGTTCGAGGTGGTGGCGGGCTATGTCCTCAGTCAGCGTGCGAGCGGGCAGCTGTACCCCATCTATATCACCGATATCGATCTGGCCCGTGGCCTGCTCGGCGCCGACAACGGCCAGGCATTGCAGATGGTGCATTTCCTCAATTACAAGAAACGCATCGAGGCGCGACTGAACCAGGCATTGGCCGGTCTGTAAAGAAGATCCTGCGGGCCCGTACGGGCCCCATCCCGATGCGTCTATTTTTTGCGGCGTACCCGCTCCAGAATGGCGCGCAGATCCTGCTCCCAGCGGAGGAACAGCGCGGTCAGCTCAGGATCGCCATAGGCCTCGCTCAGATAGGTCGGGTTGGCCGTGGCCAGCAGTGTCTCCTCCGCCTCGGCGAAGATGGCGATCTGCAGCGGCAGATGGGGGATCAATTCTGGATACCGGGCGCTGAGGGAGCGGATCTCCTCCGGCTTGCCGAAGAACACCACCCGGTACTTATCGGTCTCGTAGCCGAATTCCGTCAGGCCGATGTCGACGCGCTGGACCCGCGACAGCGTGTAGCCCTGCGCGCTGATCGCTTCCTGCAGCAGCAGCATGGTCTCCGCGAAGGCCTCGGAAGAGCGCACCATCAGCATGTCGTCGGCCACGGCGGCGGCCGCCACGACCCACAGCAGCAGCCCCGCCAGCAGGCACCGCGCGCGCATCATAGCGTCGCCTCCTCGAGGATATCGGTGTAGAGCCGGGACATCTCATCACAGGCCCGGTCGAGCTCGGCGTTGTTGAACAGATGGCCGAGTCGTTTCGGATTGACGCTCATGACCAGGACCTTGCCGCCCTGCTCCACCACGGTGACGCGGCAGGGCAGAAACAGACCGATCCGTGGGTCCAGCGCCAGGGCATCATAGAGAAACTGGAAGTTGCAGAAGTACACCATCACCTGCCGGGTGTTGATCTCATCCTCCGGAAAGAGTCCGTCCTCGAGATACTGGTCGCGGATCAGGCGGAAATTCTTGCCCACCGCGGCGCGCTTCACCGCCTCGACCGTCTCCTCCAGCCCATAGGGCGACTCCATCATCAGCATGGCCGGCTCCGGTTCGGCCGGTGCCGGTGTCGCGGTCGCTTCGAGACTGCGCACATAGCTGACGAGATCGTCGATGTCCTGTTCTGAGAGGCCCTGTTCGATGAAGGACACCATGGGTGTGCCGGCACGCCCGTGCATGAGCGTCGCCTTGATCATCGCGTCGGTGGCCGCCTGCAGGAAACCGGTGTTGTTCAGCGCGGGTGCGATGATCGGCAGGTCACGTGGCCGCGAAAAGGTCACGCCGGTGCCGTGGCCGCCCTGGCCGTGGTCGCCATGGCAGACGGCGCAGTGCTGCGCGAACAGCGCGGCGCCATGTGTCGGATCGCCGGCGACGGGTGCGGTGGAGAAGCGTGCCGGCGTCGCGCCGTGCTGCCAGCCGCGCACGTGCCGGACGATGGCGGCGATCTCGGTATCGCTCAGGCGGTTGAACGCGGGCATGACGCGGCCCGGCCGCCCCAGGCGGATAGTATGCTCCAGATAGGCATCATCGACGCTGGCCAGAAAGGCCGGCAAGGCGAGCGGAATACCCACGCCGCCATGGCCGGACTCACCGTGACAGGCGGCGCAGTTGCGGGCGTACAGGAGGGCACCGTTGGGTTCGGCCGGCGCGGCGCCGGCCGTGCCCGCAAGCAGACACAGCGCGATCAGCAGCAGGCGTCGCATCACGTGTTTCATGGCGCAGTCGTCATGACCGTTGGAAGTGCGCCCAGTATGGGAACCGGCACGCGAAATGTCGTTGATGTATATCAAAAAACAGCCAGCACATCCGCTCCCTTCAGCGCCCTGGGAGTCGCCCGTCGAGCCATGCACGGATATCGGTAAGCTCCTCCGCGCACAGTGTGTGCGGCATGCGATAGGCGTGGAACGCCACGCGGCAGCCCAGCGCGACGAGGTGGTCGCGGCTGGCCGCGCCCAGGGCAAAGGGCACCACCGGATCGTCGTGGCCGTGCGCCATGAAGATGGGGATACCGCGGCCGGCCCCGGTCAGATCGGTGGCGAGCGCGCCCGGTAGCGGCACATACGTCGACAGCGCCAGGATACCAGCGAGCGGCAACGCGCCGGTCAAGCCGGCCTGCAGGGCCACGGCACCGCCCTGTGAGAAGCCGGCCAGGACGATGCGCTCGGGCGGCACGCCGCGCGCGACCTCGGTGGCGATGAGTTCGCCGACGGCCGCGCTGGAGGCGCGGATACCGGCCGCGTCGGTGTCCGCGGCGATGTCCGTGCCGCGGATGTCATACCAGGCGCGCATCACATGGCCGGCATTGATCGTGACCGGCCGGTGGGGCGCGTGGGGCAGCACGAAGCGCACGCCGCGCTCGAGCTGCCCCAGCTCGGGCACCAGGGGCTCGAAGTCGTGGCCGTCCGCGCCCAGCCCGTGCAGCCAGATGACGCTGGCCGTGGCCGCGGTCGGCGGTTCGATGATCAGGGATTCCAATAGTTCATGGGGCATGCCGGGCATCCTACCGGAGTACCCGGACCCGCGGCCAGCCGGCACCCACGGCTTTGCCACGGGCCGCGCTTTGCGCTACTGTCGCGCGCAACCCGCAGCCCGACGATGCGCTTCCATGTCCCGCCTCCGACCGACCCTGCTGCTCCTGCTTGGCCTGCTCGCGGCCGCCGTGCTCGCGAGCGCCGGCTGCGGCCAGAAGGGTGATCTGTATCTGCCCGACCACAGCGAGGACCGGCAGGCGGACTGAACGGCCGCTGCAACGCGCCATACACTCGGCGCACCACCCTGCCCCGGCGACCCCGATGGATGATTTCGACTACCGTGACGGCCAACTGTTTGCTGAAGATGTCCCGCTCGAGGACCTCGCAGCGCGCTTCGGCACCCCGACCTATGTCTATTCACGCGCGACGCTGGAGCGCCACTGGCACGCCTTCGACGACGCGCTGGCCGGGCGCCCGCACCTCATCTGCTACGCTGTCAAGGCCAACTCCAATCTGGCCGTCCTGAATCTGTTCGCGCGTCTGGGCTCGGGCTTCGACATCGTCTCGGGCGGCGAACTGGAGCGCGTGCTCAAGGCCGGTGGCGACCCGGGGAAGATCGTGTTCTCCGGCGTCGGCAAGGGTACCGTGGAGATGCGGCGGGCGCTCGAGGTCGGCATCCGCTGCTTCAATGTCGAGTCCGAGCCCGAACTGGAGCGGCTGAACGCGGTGGCCGGCGAACTCGGGGTGCGCGCACCGGTGTCACTGCGCGTGAACCCCGACGTCGACGCCGGCACCCACCCCTACATCTCCACGGGCCTGAAGGAGAACAAGTTCGGCATCGACATCACCCACGCCGAGGCGGTCTATGTGCGCGCCGTCGGCTTGCCGCACCTCGACGTAATCGGCGT